>ONVT01000291.1 GCA_900321365.1 uncultured Eubacteriales bacterium
ATTAAGTGCCAACGATACAATTCGGAAACCAGGCCCTTCCCCCTCAGGAACTGAGGGCGGACAAGAAGGCGGCAAGAAAGATCGGCCCTCTCGGAATGGGAAGAAGGGCCCTCTACCTGAACAGCTTCTATATCAGCCGCATGTACTACGTCCTGTGGACGGACATCCGGAGGGTCTATAAGCTGGTCGCCATGTCGAAGGGCGGATTTACCGGAATCGGTGCCTTCGGATCCATGAGCTACCTGGTCGTGGAACTGAGAGACGGCAGGCTGAAGAAGTGTCAGATCAAGTATGAAAACCAGAACGATCAGGCGATTGCCTGGATCGCGGAGCACCACCCTGAGATTCCGACCCGGAGCGAAGCGGCGCAGAAAAAGCTTGACGAGAAACTTCAGAAGGAGCTCTCAAAACCGAAGGTATCCCCTGACGGGGGGACAGAGCAGAGCATCCGGATTCTTCAGGATGCGCAGCGCTATCTGGAAGAGCGTCCGGACCTGTATCGTGCACTCAGCAGCAGGGCAGGTACGAAACGTGTACAGCAGATGGTATCTCCGGGGAGGCGCGTAGTCGGGACCGCCATCTTTGTCGTATCGATTCTTCTTCTTGCGGCGGGGATCCCGCTTGCCATAAAGGCGAATCCCGCAGGCATCTACATGGCATTGTTTGGGGCCGCGTTTCTGCTGTTTTCCCTTGCCGGAAACCTGGTTCCGATCGGACGCAATTCTCCGCGCCGCATCGAGCGGGAATGGCAGAATGCCGTCAGCAGCAGTGAAGCGTACATCTCGAAGTGGACACCTTCTGCCGACGCCGGCGGTGATTCCTCAGAACGGATGGAAGGATTTCCGGTGCCGGCAAGATACGCGCATCCGGTGGTGCTGGAGCGGATGATCCGTGTCCTTGAAGAAGGGCGGGCGAAGGATCCGCGGCAGGCTCTGGAGGTGGTTAAGAGTGACCTGAAGAGCCTGAATCGTTCCGTGAAGGTATCACAGGAGGAATACGATGAGGTTGTGGCGGTGAAGCCGATGTTCCTGGTATCTGAGTACCGGTGACGCAGATGGCCGGCCGTGAGCGGAAAGCAGACAGAATGTCAGTAGCAGGAGGCTGTCGATGAGAGACCTTGAGAAGTTCCTGAGGGATGAAGGCGTGGCGGGTGCGCTGCTCGATGAGACCGCGCATTTTCGCGGCCAGTACGGTGTCGGGGAGGACGTTCTGCACCGGATTCCGGATCCGGAGTATCTGTACTATGGAAAGGACGTCTGGGAGAAGGCCCTCGCAGCCCTTCTGTGCGGGGAGAACCTGCTGCTGGCAGGGCCGAAGGCAACCGGGAAAAATGTGCTCGCCCAGAACCTGGCATGCCTGTTCCGACGTCCCTTATGGAACGTCAGCTTTCATGTCAACGCGGATGCCTCGTATCTGATCGGTTCAGATACCTTTGACGGCTCCAGGGTGGTGTTCCGCCCGGGTCCGGTGTACAGGGCCGCAGTTTCGGGCGGATTCTGCGTCCTGGATGAGATCAACATGGCGCGCAATGAGGCGCTTGCCGTTCTGCATGCCACGCTGGACTTCAGGCGTGTGATCGATGTAGCGGGATATGACAGGATTGATGTGGAGACGCCTGCACGTTTCATCGGGACGATGAATTACGGATATGCAGGGACGAGGGACCTGAACGAAGCACTGTGCTCAAGGTTTGCCATCCTGGAGATGCCCCTGATTACCCGGGAGGATCTTGTGCGGCTGATAGGAGACAGATTCCCGGACATGAAGACACAGATGCGCGCCCAGTTCACAGAACTCTTCTATGAGCTGGAGAGAAAAGCCCGCAGCGCAGAAGTGTCGGAGCGCTCGCTGGACCTGAGGGGGCTTCTGGATGCCGTGGCCCTGATCCGGAAGGGGGTATCGAGCGGGGCTGCGCTGGAGATGTGTATCGTCAATAAGACATTTGACGCGTACGAGCGCGGTCTGGTGATGGATGTAATCCGCTCCCGGATTCCGCTTGATCTGGACCGGGAGGCCGTGTTTGAGTGAGAGAACATGATCAAGCAGCACTATACCGGTAATTCCCGCCGGGCTATGAACCTGATCTGGAATGCGGCGCAGGATTATGACTGGCAGTCTCCTTTTCTTGCGTTCTATCCCAACGGGGAGACAGATGACTATATGAATATAGTGATCGGACTGTCCGCGAAGTGGCTTGACGCAGAGCGTATCACGGACTTTTTTGAGCGCCTCGGGGAAGGGCCGACCCTGGATGAGGCCTCCTCCCTGCTCTGGCTGGGAATCGAGAATTGTGTATACGGAAAGGAGCTGAGCGTCCGGCCGCATCTTGAGCAGATGAGAAAGGAGAGGGCGCAGGAGTTCTTCCGGATCCATGGAATGCTGTCCGAGCAGCAGATGGCCTTCATGAGCGTGAAGGTCTACAATCAGGAGCTTCTGCGCTGGAGCCGTGTTCTGGGAAGAAGCGTATTTACCGTGGGGCCCGGGGCGGTGAAGCTGTCAAAGGAACTGGAATTTGAGCCACAGTGGGATACGAATGAGGTGCTTGCCAGGATGCAGGATATCCTGAAGGACTCCTTTCACAGAAGCCTCCCCCAAAGGCCGCATGACAGTGCGGGGCGGAAGAAAAGCCTGCTGGGAAAACTGCCCTTTGCGCATTCAGAAAATGCGCCCAAAAGCAGGGATCTTCTTCTGCTGCGAAAAGGAAGCGGCTCTGGAGACCATAAGCGGAGTGTACATATCACGCACAGCTTTGAAGTGCCCTCCGCATCGGGCGGCTCTGGTAGGGACCGCGCTTTCCTGGAGGAGGCTTTCGGGCCGTGTATGTACTCTGACGAGGAGATGAGAATCCTCGAGCGCAGCATCTGTACAGGAGGTGACAGGTTCTGCAGACTCTGGTTCACCAGCCGCGCTCAGGCTGCGCAGCCATCTTCGAAAGAAGGAAAGAAGCTCTGGCTGGATCAGGAGGCACAGCGAAGACGGAATGAAGAATACTACAGAAAACACGTCTTTGAGATCCGGGAGAGCATCCGGAACCTGAGCGCCCAGACAGACACGATCTTCCAGTCGTATCTGCGCCGCCTTCCGGCCTCCTCCAGGCAGGGAAGGCTTGACGCTTCGAGGGCATGGCGGATCAGCGCGCTCTCTGACAGCCGGATCTTCCTCGTCGATGCAGACCCTCAGGAGGCGGACGTGCGTGTGGATCTGCTCCTGGACGCGTCCCAGTCGAGGATGAATTCGCAGGAGATGATCTCCTCCCAGGCACTGGTGATCGCCGGAAGCTTTGAGGAGTGCCATATCCCGGTGCGGGTAACGGCATTCCGGTCGCTTCGCTCAGCCACCATTCTCCAGCGATTGAAGGACTATGGCGAGCGCAGAGACGACGGGATCTTCCGCTATTACGCGGGCGGATGGAACAGGGATGCCCTGTGCCTGAAGGCGATGGAATACCTGATGGAAGAGGAGAGGAAACAGGGAGATCCTGTGACAAGGATACTCATGGTGCTGACGGACGCAAGTCCCAACGATTCCACTCCGCTCCCGCCTTCAGAGGGCAGGGGGTTCTCCCGCTCCTACGAGGGAGACACACCGGTGAGGCTGGCGCGGGAAGCGGTGAAAAAGCTGGCATCGGACGGCATCCACACTGGCGCATTGTTCTACGGCGCATCGTCACATCTGGATCAGGTTCATCAGATCTATGGAAATGAATATGTGCGGGTAAAGACCCTCAGCCAGCTGCCGGACGCCGTGTGTGAGCTGCTGAGAAGAAGCCTGTCGCAGACGGGTTAGGACCTGTAAAAATAATTCACAGAGTCAGGAATTGAGTCAAAGAAAATGACTGCGGCAAAAGCGGATGGAGAGTGGAATGCAGGAGAAGAATCTGCCTGAAGCATTTCTCGAAAACATGAAACAACTGCTCGGGGAGGAGTATGATTCTTTTCTTGCCTCTTACTCAAAGAGCAGGAAGAATGCGCTCAGGCTGAACCGTCTGAAGATCTTCCCGCAGGAGTTTGAAAAGACGGTGCCTTTCCCGGTGGAACGGGTGCCGTGGACGGACAACGGTTACTACGTCGATTACAGGGACGCGCCCGGGCGCCATCCCTGGTACCGGGCGGGAGTGTATTATCTGCAGGAGCCGAGCGCGATGGCGCCGGCACAGATCCTTC
>ONVT01000290.1 GCA_900321365.1 uncultured Eubacteriales bacterium
GATCTGGTGAAAGAACTCGGAGGAAAACCTTTTCTTACAGACTGCAATACCCTCTATCCGGGCAGCAGGAAGAATGCCATTGACCATCTGACAAACGCGGAGATCAACGGATTCAATACCATTACTACCGGATGTCATGTCATCATCGCCGACGGTCTCCGCGGGACGGATGAGGTTGACGTGCCGGTGAAGAATGGCGTCTACTGCAGCCAGGCGCATATCGGACGGGCCCTGATGGATGCGGATGTCATCATTTCGCTGACACATTTTAAGGGACATGAGATGACGGGTTTCGGCGGCACGATCAAGAATATCGGCATGGGAGGCGGAAGCCGGGCCGGGAAGATGCACCAGCATAATGAAGGGACGCCCGAAGTGAATCAGGAACGGTGCAGGGGCTGCAGGCGCTGCGCGAAGGAATGCGGCTCGGATGCCATCTCGTACACGGGCGGCAAGGCATATATCGATCCGCAGATCTGCAAGGGATGCGGCCGCTGTATCGGTGCCTGTTCCTTTGATGCCATCCATAACGTACATGACGGCGCGCAGGAGATCCTGTGCTGCAAGATGGCCGAGTATACCCAGGCGGTCTGTTATGGCCGTCCTGCGTTTCATATCAGCCTGATCATGGATGTCTCTCCGAACTGTGACTGTCATGCGGAAAATGACGCGCCGATCCTTCCGAATATAGGAATGCTGGCGTCCTTTGATCCGGTGGCGCTGGACCAGGCCTGCGCGGATCTGTGCCAGGAGGCGGAACCGGTCCGCAACAGCCAGCTGGGGGACAACCTGGCCAGGGAGGGATGGGTCTGCCATCATGATCATTTCCTGGACAGCAATCCCAATGTGATGTGGAAGGAAACCCTGGAGCACGGAGAAAAGATCGGCCTCGGCACACGCAGCTATGAGCTTGTGAAGTGCAGTTGATACGGAATCCTGTCTCATAATAGATATCGGTTTCCCATCATCTTCTCCCGACGTTTCCGCAGACTTTGCTGCATGATCTGCGTGCGTCAGGTTTTCTGATGTTTATGACTAGCATACGAGTATAGATTGACTGACAGAAAGACGGATGAAAGAGCGAAGGAAAAAGAAGCGTAGACTGAACCGGAAACAGGTGGTCTGGATCGAACGGGCCTCTCTGGCAGCGGCTGCCATACTGGTGGTCGCTGCTGTTCTCAGGCTGTCTGTTTTCCGGAATACGCCAAAGAGCACGGATCCTTCGGAAGCGGTGCGGCAGGAGGGTGGACCGGAAACGGAGCAGCGGGCAGAACTAAAGAGCAGGTATCTGTTCAGCTTTGCCGGGGACTGTACGATCGGAAGTCTCCTGGAGTGGCAGGGGAGCCTGGATACTGACTTCCAGTCAGTCGTGGGGGAGGATTATGCCTATCCTCTCTCCGGCGTCAGACAGATCTTTGAGGCGGATGACTTTACCACCGTAAACCTGGAGGGGACATTTACCAGATCTTCAGACGCTGTGGAGAAGCCTTACCGGTTCCGGGCGGATCCTGCCTATGTCAGGGTACTGTCGGAGGGCGGCGTGGAGGCGGTATCGACAGCCAACAATCATTCCCGTGATTTCGGAGAGGAGGGCAGGAGGGATACCCTCGATGCCCTGGATTCAGAGGGAATCCTTCATACGGATGCCGGTGAGCCGCTGATCTGTGAACTGGAAGGAGGACTCACCATCGGCATTGTTTCCTGCAATACGGTTGACAGCAGCGCGGGTGAAGCCGCGTGGCGGTCCGGCGTGATGGCGGATATCGATGCCTGCAAAAACGCCGGGTGTGATCTGATCTTCGGTTTCATGCACTGGGGGACGGTGGAATACCTTACAGAGCCTGAGGCATGGGAGGTTCAGTTTGCCCATGACATGGCAGACTGGGGCTGTGACCTGATCGTGGGAGGGCATGCGCATATTCTGCAGCGCATGGAATACTGGAATGATGTTCCGATCTTCTATTCCATGGGCAATTTCTGCTACGGAGGAAATACCGATCCGGATGATAAGGATTCCGTGATCGTGCAGGCAGAGTACGCCCGGGATGAAAGCCGGGGCGGTATGGTGCTCAGTGACCTGCGGGTCATCCCGTGCGAGATCTCTTCCAGAAAGGACCAGAATGATTACCGCCCTGTTCCCTGCAGTGAGGGAACAGAGGATTATGAGCGTATCCTGGAAAAGCTGGAATGGAACAGCTGAGAGGCTTTTCCTCTTTTCATTCGGACCGGTAGAATACCCTTGATGTGACCGGAAAGTCAAAGTAGATATCCGGATAGGGTTCCTGGGCCAGTGTGAAATGCCACCACTCACAGTCGATGGGAAGAAATCCGTTTCTTGTCATCGCTGCCTGGAGAAACATCCGGTTTTTATACTGCTCATCGGTCACCCCCCTGAAGTCCGGGTGCGACTCCTCACCAAACCAGTCGAAGGGGCTTCCCATATCCAGCTCCTTACCGGTCTGCATGTCGAGCAGGGTCAGGTCCACCGTGCTCCCTCTGCTGTGGCTGGATCTGCCTGCGATGTAACCCTGGGAGAACAGCTCGGGTTTCTCGAGCTCCGGATAAAAGAAGGGCTTCATGCGCTGATCCAGGTCATCGATCCCCCACAGGAGAAAGCTTTTGACTGCCCTGACCGGGCGGTAACCGTCAAATACCTTCAGGCGGTAGCCTGAGGCGTTCATCTCATTGCTGACAGTCTTCAGCGCTCTGGCAGCCTCTTTTGTCAGCAGGGCGCAGGGCTCCTCATAGCCGTCCACGCGCTCCCCCATGAAGTTGTAGGTGGAATAGTAGCGGATCTCCTGCACGATGGCAGGTACATAGTCTGCCAGCAGTACGAAGCCGGAGGGGTTCGTCGTTACTCTTTTCTCATAATCAATCGGCATGGCATTCTCCCTGTTAAAGATTTTACAGTCCACAGCTGCGGGGACATGACTTGCAGACATTATATCATTTTCTGCTTTCTTTTGTCTTCTGATACTGGCATGTGATGTCATTTGCGGGTATAATAGCAGGCAGGACAGGAAAAACAGATCCGGCGACGGGTCAGCTAAAAGGAGGATTATCAGAATGAAAAGAAAAGTAGTAGTACTGCTGGCTGGATTATGCGCGGCTGTGATCGTGGCAGGCTGCAGTTCAAAACCGAAGGAAACAGAGGTGCAGACGGCGAAGTCTTCAGAGGCTGCGGAGGCGGTATCTGAAGCGGCAGCTCAGCCGGAAGCCGTGACAGAAGCAGTGGCTCAGCCGGAAGCTGTGACGGAAGCGGCGGCGGAAACAGCAGCGCAGACAGAGGCGGCGGCTGAGACAGCAGCCATGACGGAAGAAACTGTCGAAACAGAGGCCGGCGGAGAGGAAGCAGTGACTTTGACATTCGCAGTGCCTGATACGGAGGCTGAGGAAGCGATGGCAGAGACTGAGGCAGAAGCTGCCGCGGAAACTGAGCCGGAGGAAGAAACACAGGCCCTGACCGAAGCTTTGGCTGAGACAGAGGCCGAGACAGAAGTTGAGACAGAAGTTGAGACAGAAGCTGAGACAGAAGAGGCAGAGAACCTTCTGAACAGGCTTCTTGAGAAAGGGCAGTCCGTGGCCCAGTCCCTGGATGAAGCGGCCGGATCCGGAAGTGAGATTTCGGATTTGTATGAGGGATTGATGGAAGAGCTGGAGGAGAAGAAGGACAATGTGAACCAGAAACTGGAGGAAGCCGGAGAGATCATTGTCGAGATCAGAGAAGACGCCAAAGAGCAGGTTGTTGAGATATCCGGTTCACTCTCCGGGTATCTGGCAGGAAAGCTTCAGGACCTGATCAGCGGTGAGGCAGGAAGCGGCGAGGCCTGAAGGGAAAGAGAACCTGCCTGAGAACCGGCAGGATTCACGAGACCCGATTTTTGCACAGATCCTTACAACCGGGAAAGGCGTGGACATGGTTCCGCGCCTTTCCCGGTTTTCGGTTACAAGTCCCCGCCACCCCCGCGGCTGCAGAACTGCCTCAGCGAGACACCATAGCAGCCGCGGGGGTGGCGGGGGTACGACTTGTAACGGTTTTCGAGGACTTCAGTGAGAAATACCTGACAGAGCGGTTCTTTTTGTGTCTGTTTGCGCTATACTGGAAGTATAAACAATGGTATTTGAGGATGACGGTATGGATTGGAAAGCTTTTGCGGATACATTTGATATGATGACCTGTGTACTGTCGGCTACAGTCTGACGGACAGCGGCAGTGATATCCGGAGCGCCCTGCTGGAAGCGGACGCGCGGATGTACGCAGACAAGGAGGAGTATTACCGCAGCGGCGGGATAAGGCGGTGAAGGAAGAAAAACTTCCTGGCCGGAAAACACAAAAGGGATTGTGTATTCCGGAGCCGTTGGGTAGAATTATCTGGAAATGGCGCCTCCTGCTGCAGCCGCGTTCACAAACGGCTGCAGCGCCGGAGCAGGAAACCGGATGAATGCAGCAGTCGGGGGCATACATGAGACTGATTTTCTCTGTCATTTTCATCCTGATGATAGTCTCTCTGATCTGGTGCGGCCATATCGCGTGGCACTCCAGAAAGAAAGTGGGGCCTTCTTTAGGTCAGCTTCTGTACGCCCTGGTTCCTCCGATCTTCGGAAATCTGATTCTTATCTGTTCTTCCAATGAGATGCTCTCGAAGGCCGGCTGCTATATCTATTTTCTGGGCATGGACTATGCCGTGGTTGCGCTTCTGTGCTTTGCGGTCAACTACTGCGAGTACAGAAAACCCGGGAAGAGCGTGATCATCCCTGTCAGCGCACTTGTGGTCATTGACTGTATCCAGCTTCTGCTGAACCCGTTCTTCGGCCAGGCATTCGATATAGAGCCGGTTGCGTTTGGCGGCTCCACCTACTATAAGGTTATCCCGTTCCTGGGACAGACGTACCACCGGGTTGTCTGCTACGGGATCTTCTTCAGCGTCCTTGTCATGTTCGTGATCAAGGTCATGCATTCCCCCAGGATCTATGTGGAACGCTATTTTGTAATCCTTCTTTCGATGATACTGACCGGTCTGTGGGAAACCTTTTACATTTTTTCCCGTACACCGATCGACCGGTCCATGATCGGATTCGGCGTCTTCGGTCTTCTGGTGTTCTATTTCTCCCTGTATTACAAATACACAAGGCTGCTGGACAACATCCTTGCGAATATGGCTTCCTCCATGAAGGAGGCGGTGTTTATCTTCAACGCGGAAGGAACCTGTATCTGGGCCAATGATCCCGCAACAGAGCTGACAGGAATCGGGAAAGATAACTATGAGCAGGCCGGCGAGAGAGTGGGGCAGATCTTTGGAAATTATACCGGAACCGGCAGTTCCTGGCGATCTAAACGCGTTGTCAGCATGCAGGGACAGGAGAGGTATTATATTCTGGAGGAACAGGATGTCCTGGACAGCCGGGGCAATTATACTGGCATGTTCCTCAGTGTGCGGGACAACACGCAGGAGCAGATGGAGCTGAACCGTGAGAAGTACAACGCGGCGCATGACGCGCTGACGGATCTGTACACGAAGGATCATCTGTATGAGCAGATCCGGAGCTGCCTGGATCTGAATCCGGACATCAGCTGGTACATTGTCTTCATCGATGTCATGAACTTCAAGCTGATCAATGACATCTTCGGGAATTCGTTCGGTGACCGGACGATCCGCATGATCGCGGACAGAATCCGGGAATATGCCGGGGAGAGATGTATCTACGGCTATCTCGGCGCGGATCACTTCGGCATGCTGATCCCGGAGTCGGAGTATGATGAGGAAACGCTCAAAAAGATGATGGGGAGGTTCCCATTGACGGACGGGACGACGGAATTCGAAGTGATGATCCACGCGGGCGTGAACGAAGTGGTGGATCCGTCAATCGAGATCCCGGTTCTCTTTGACTGGGCACGGATGGCAATGGAGTCCATCCACAGGGATTTCAGTACAATCGTAGCCTACTACAGTGATGAGATGCGCGAGAAGGCGGTGTGGGACCAGTATATCTCTTCCCGGCTCTCCCGGGCGATCGAGGAGAGACAGCTTCAAATGTATGTCCAGCCGATCGTGGACATGTCCGGCCATGCGGCAGGGGGCGAAGCCCTTGCACGATGGATCCATCCGGAGCATGGATTCCTGCTTCCGTCCGCGTTCATACCTGTCTTTGAAAAAAACGGAAGGATTGCGGATGTTGACCGGTATATATGGCGCTGTGCCTGCGAGACGCTGTCGCGGTGGAAGGCAGAAGGAAGAGACGAATTCCTCTCCGTCAACATCTCCCCGAATGATTTCTATTTCCTGGATGTCGGGGAGGAGATCCGTTCTCTTGTGAAGGAATACGACATCGATCCTCAGAAGCTGAGACTGGAGATCACGGAGACGGCGATGATGGAGGATCAGGATAACAGGATATCGAAGCTCCTGTCCCTGAAGGAGGATGGCTTCCTGATCGAGATGGATGACTTCGGAAGCGGGTACTCTTCCTTCAATATGCTCAAGGAGATGCCGGTAGACATCATCAAGATCGACATGCGCTTCCTGAAGAAGAAGGGAGACAGCCGGAAGGCGGATGTGATCATCCGCAATATTGTGCGGATGAGTGACGAGCTCGGTATCATTTCCCTGACGGAGGGCGTGGAGACCAGAGAGCAGTTCGAAATGCTGACCGGAATCGGATGCAGGCTCTGCCAGGGGTTCTATTTCTCAAAGCCCCTGCCTGCGGAAGAATTCGAAAAGAAATGGCTGGAGAGATGAGCTGATTACGCAGCAAACGTCGGGGGATTGCCGGGAGAAGATGCCGGATAACCGGCATCTGTGATGAGGATAACATGGGAAACGAAAGTCAGAATCAGAAAGCGGTGAAAAGGCAGAGGAACTGGAGATACTTTATTCTCTGGGCGGCTGCCGCTGTCCTGATTACCGTGTGTCTGATTCCACTGTACCGGTTTCTGTGGAGGGACCGTACACAGACGCATACCAGACAGGAATGTGAGATGGTGGCGGATGCCCTCCTCAAAGAGACTGCCCGCTTTCAGAGAAGTACCACGAAAGAGGTTCTGGCGCGCAGACAGAGGATCTGTTTCCAGGGTGTGCAGGCAGCCTGGTCCTTCCTGTATGGAGAGGGAAGCCAGGAGGATCTTGACATAATCTATCCGGATGAAAAGCCGGACGCGGTCGCGTACCTGACAAGAGACGGGGAATACCAGGTTCTGTTCGGAGAATTTCCCAGGGATGAATTCGATGCCGCCCTGAAGACGAGACAGGAGGACTCCGGAAGGCTGCTGTCCAACCTCTATGAGGAGAGTGCCGACGAAGCGGGGGGACTGGAGCTGGCAGGCATGCTGGAAGGAACCGGTGTGCTGTCGCGGATCGGTGATGTCTTCTATTATTCCGCTGAGTTTGTGCAGTCGGGCGCGGTTGTCATCAGCAGGAAGGCGGTTGATCCGGTAAGAATCCAGAATGATTATGCCGAGGTCATGTCATTTGAAGATATGATTATGTCCGCAGCCGATATTGACACGGTGCTGGTGAAACGTTCCGACCATACGGTACAGGTGGTGAAAGGAGATGTGGAACTGTCTCAGGGGGATATCCTGGAGGAAAAGCCGGATGAGGAAGGGAATCTGAAGATCGGGGACACCTGGTATATCGCGGGTACATCCGCGGACAGTGATTTCCGTATCTACGCGATGGTTCCGGCCTCCCAGATTCCGAAAAAGAGCATCGTGTCCCCGCTCTTTCCCGCGCTGCTGTTTGCCCTCCTGTTCCTCCTGACCGTTCTGTACGCATGGTTCCTGAGGTTCGATATTCTCCGGGGGCGTGTCGAGAAGGAGGATTCCTCGAAACAGGAGGAAAACATGAAGGGCATTCTGATGAGGCATGTGCGGCTGATGCATGTGATGATTGCCGTATTCATCTGCGCACTCCTGATCCTTGTGTGCATGCTTTATGTGACTGACACGACCAGAGTCTGGGGAAAACGGATCCTGATGGACATCGAGGAATACTTCCAGGAGGACGACAAAGACGCATACTTCCTGAATGAGATCCAGACGGAGAATGAACTCGCGTTTGCGGATACGCTGAGTTCTCTGATTGCCCTCCAACCCGTCCGGATGGAGAGGAAAGCGCTCTATGATCTTGGTATGGCCGTCGAGAGAGATTTCTATCTTCTGAATGAGGATGGAACGGTGGCGGCTTCCTCGCAGGATACATATGACTTTTCCGCACTGACCGATGAGGATGCTGAAAAGAACCCCCTGACCAGTGTCCTGGAGGGAAAGGCTGATCACGTGGGGACGTCCATTACGATGAACGGGATGACATCCGTCTGCTGTGCGGTGAGGCGCAAGGACAGAGAAGAAGGCATGCTGCTCAGCGTGGACATTTTGCCGGAAGGCGTGACAGTGACGGATTACTACGCGGATTATGTGGTGCCGACCGGGCTGATTCTTTTTTCCGTAGACAGTGAATCGGGAACGATTGTCACCAGTTCGAGGGAGGAGTATGTCGGACTGGATGCCGACTCGATCGGACTGACAGAGGAGGTTCGTGCAGACGGCTTCTGTGGTGATATCACACTGGATGGAAGGCGGTATTTTGTCCAGACGAATGCGCAGGAAACCAGAGTGGATCTGATTGCTGCCGATCTTATGTATCTGGCCGGGCTGTATCTTCCGGTGGAGCTGAAAACGATCGCGGTCGGACTTGTGATGGTCTTTCTGATGTTCGCGCTGGTCTATATCATCCAGAGAGGGGTCTGGACGAATCTGGAGGCGGCCGGGTATCCGGGAGAGGCAGGTGCAGAGAAAGGTGCAGTCTCCGGGAAAGGCGCGGGAGATAAGGAGACAAAGGCACAGAGAGAAGAGAGACTTGAGAAGGAGAAAGAGAGTGAGGAGACGGCTTCCTTTTACCGGGAAAATGCCGGGGGACTGCGTGCCGACCGCCCGGCTGTGGGCAGGTGGCTGCCTGTGGGCACTCCATTCCGTCAGATGTCCGCGGATGAGAAGTTCCGGTACATGATTTCTATACTCTGTGCCGTACTGCTGCTGGCAGGTTTTCTGCTTTACACACGGGAGAGTCTGTCGGGAATCATGGGCAGTACGATTGCCTATCTGCTGCAGAAAACCTGGCAGCATGGGATCAATGTATACGCACTCTCCTATGCGCTGCTGCTGGCCCTTTCTATCTTTGTTTTCTCTCTGGTTCTGCGCAGGCTGATTACGTTTGCCGGGAGAAATTTCGGTAACCGGGGGGAGACGATCGCAAGGCTTCTGAGCAGTTTTATCGGATATGCGGCAGCCCTGAGCGCACTGGGTCTGAGTCTGATGTACCTTGGCGTGAATACCATGGCGATCCTGGCGTCCGCCGGAATCGTCGGCCTTGGCATCAGCATCGGAGCAAAGGACCTGGTCGCGGATATTCTGGCCGGAATCGCCATCGTGTTTGAGGGAGAATTCCGGACCGGAGATATCGTGGAGATCAACGGATTCCGGGGCAACGTGGAAGAGATCGGTATCCGCACCACGAAAGTGATGTCGATGGGAAATGTGAAGGTCTTCCGCAACAGTGAGGTCAGTGGTGTGATCAACCTGACCCAGCGGTATTCGATCGCACAGGTCAAAATACATGTGAGCAGGGCAGAGTCGCTGGAGGAGGTTGAGAAGATCTTCCGGAAGGAGCTTACCAGGATCCGCAGGAAGATTCCACAGGCGGTAGAGCCGGTCGAACTGTGCGGGATCAGTGAGCTGAACCATTCCTATGTACTGCTCCTGTTCCAGACAAAATGCAGGGAGAGGGACCGCGTGAATGTTGAGCGCATGCTCAGCCATGAGCTTGACCTGGTGATGGAGAGAGAGAACATCAGCTCCTGGGGGCAGCTGAATCAAAATGTCCCGCCCCGTGTACCTCCCGCCGCTCCCATCTCCTGATGGGCACGCATACGAGGTGGATAAGCAGGTTCCGCCGCTCCCGTCTCCTGACAGGCAGAACGGGGAAAGACAGGCAGGATGATCAGGCCATTTGTGAGTCAGATAAACCGGAAGAGGAAAGAATCCATGAAACCACACACACTCAGAATACTGCGCAATATCCTGCATAATACTGCTGCGGACAAAGTGCTGGCGTCGTACCTGGTCTTTGTATTTGTTGCCGCGGCGCTGATCTGGTTATTCGAGCCGACAATCACGACATACGGCGGCGCGCTCTGGTACTGTTATGCGGTGATTTCAACAGCTGGTTTTGGCGACGTAGTCGTGACGAGGTTTATTCCCATGCTGCTGTCCGTCGTGCTGACCGCGTACTCACTGCTGGTGATCGCGATCGTAACCGGCGTTGTTGTCAACTTTTACACCCAGATGATCGAACTGAAAAACAAAGAGACACTCTCCGCGTTCATGGACCGGCTGGAAAGGCTGCCGGAGCTGTCGTCGGAGGAACTGAAAGAGATGTCAGAACGTGTAGCGCATTTTCGGAAAACCGGAGAGACAGGAGAGGGAAGGATTGATCCTCCGCTTTGAAAAA
>ONVT01000338.1 GCA_900321365.1 uncultured Eubacteriales bacterium
TTCACAAGGACTCCGAAGAACAGCGTTCCGTCCATCTTTGAGTTTGAACTCTGTTTCCTGAAAAACCATATTGAAAACCTCCGGCTTTTTTCCTGTCTCTTTGTCATGCTGCTCATCCCGTTTTCATTTATGCTTTGCTCATACCATTCTTACAGGATGCCGGATCACCGTTTTCCATTTCTCCGGCGCGACCTTCCTTGCATCGGACATGTAGATTTCATGATGCAGGCGGGTATCACTGAAATCATTCATGTATCCATTTTTCGTCAGAAACTCATCCATCAGGGCTACCGTCGCCGGTTCATCATCATACGGTCCAAGATGCATAATCTGGACGCAGAGGCCCTCTTCAATTGTCATAAACTCTGCCGATGAGCAGTCTATGTCTTTTTTCCTTGTTGCTGTTTCAACCGCCCACTGAAAGTTCTCCTTCGTGATAAAATCCGGCAGCCGGATCACAGTGATCCAGTGGAATGTGGCTTTATTGGTGTAGTCCACACCCTCAATGCCGTCCTGCCACCAGAACCCTTCAAGTGGAGGCACAACATATTGATAGAACCCCTCGATCTGATAATCGGTCTTATAGCTCATTTTCAAAGTATAGGCAACAGCGTACAAAACTCCGATTGCCTGCTTGTAAGCTCCGCCTTCTTCATTCGGATCGCCGGTTCCTCTGACTGCTATATAGTTCGCCGTTGGAACAGTCACGATCTCCGGCTTGTTCCCGGGCATATAGTATTCCTTATACTCTTTCTTGAAATCAAAGGCCATGGTTTCCTCCACAACTGTTTTTTCTTATGATGAAGGATTATAGCACAGGGTATAAGATGGAAAAAGGAGCGCTGAGACTCCAAAGAAAGAAACAACTTATCATTGTCCCCTGGTTGATAGGCTGGGGTCATCATGTCCCTGACAAAACACGCAGACAGTTGAATTTATGTATCGAATGCACTATGCTGTCACTTAAGAACTCAAACAGAAAGGAATTCTGTATATGAGGCAGAGATTGTTACTCACCGCTGTTCTGACCGCGCTGGTTCTGCTGTTTACGGGATGTGGGAAAGCCCCTCAAGCCCAGAACAGAATGATTACGGATATGAAAGGACGTGATATCATTCTGAACGAGGACGTCACGCGCGTGGTAGCGCTCACGGCGGCAGACTGTGAAATCCTCTATGCCATCGGTGCCGGAGACGCTCTTGTCGGACGCGGCGAATACTGCGACTATCCTGAGGCTGCGCTGTCACTGCCCTCGCTGCAGTCTGGCGCCGGGACCAACATTGAGCAGATCATTGCGCTCACACCCCAGGTGGTTTTCATGGATACGATGGCCCAGAGCGTGGAACAGATTGAAGCGCTGGAAGCAGCAGGCGTCCGGGTAGTGATATCAGATGCTGTCGATCTGGAAGGTGTATATGAATCCATCTCTCTCATCGGCAAGGTCATGAACCAGGAGCGCGAAGCGACGGAAGTGATCGATGGGATGAAGCAGACCTTTCAGGAGCTGTCTGACAAAGCAGCCGCCCATGCGGACAAACCCAGCGTCTATTTTGAAATCTCTCCCCTGAAGTACGGCCTCTGGACAGCTGGAAAAGGTACGTTTATGGATGAAGCGGCATCTCTTCTCGGCGCGGAGAATATCTTCGGAGACATCACAGGTTGGGCCAGCATTTCCGAAGAGCAGGTCATTCAGCGCAATCCCGGATACATTGTCACTACGGACATATATAGCGGTACCGGTCCAACACCTGAGCAGGAAATCGCGGAAAGAGCCGGGTGGGAATATCTGAGCGCGGTGAAAGATAACCATATCCTGAACCTGGCTGACGATTCGCTGACCAGGCCCGGCCCGAGGCTGGCGGATGGCGTGAAACAGCTGTATGATTTTTTGTATGCGGAGAAACAGAATGAAAGAAAAACGACAGCGTGAGAGCTATGGGCCATGGACCTGGATCGGCCTGGCAGGGCTTACGCTTGTGACAATGCTGATAGCGGTCTGTGTGGGCAGTGTCAGCATTTCCATCGGGGAATGCCTGCAGGTGTTCCGGGCCGCGCTGACAGGGACGGAGGGGGCAGACCCCGGAGCGGCTTCCATCCTGCTGGCAGTCCGTCTGCCGAGAGTGCTCTGTGTGGCGCTGAGCGGCGCGTCCCTTTCGGTCTGCGGGGCGGCCATGCAGGGGCTTCTGAAAAATCCGCTGGCAGACGGCTCGACACTGGGTATCTCCAGCGGCGCTTCTCTGGGCGCCGTGCTGGCGATCGCCTTCGGCTTCCAGCTTCCCCGGTTCCCCTTTTCCGGTTCTATGATCCTGGCGGCACTGTTCGCGTTCGGGTCTCTGATCCTGATCCTGAGTCTCTCGTACATGCTGGACAGTTCCTTTTCCACCAACACCATCATTCTGCTGGGAATCGTGTACTCCATGTTCGTGTCCAGCATTATGTCGCTGGTGGTGACCTTCGCGCCGGACAGGCTTAAACAGATCACCTTCTGGACCTTAGGCTCCCTGGAAGGCAGCAGCTATCAGAATGCGTTGGTGTTGGCAGTGATGCTGGCAGTCTGCGGCATTATCCTGATCCGCCTGGGGGAGGAACTGAACGCCTTTGCCATTGGGGAAGAAAACGCGATGAATGTCGGCATTAATGTGAAGCGGGTCCGCCTGATCATCCTGGTCACGGTTTCCCTGCTGATCGGCACCTGCGTCGCTATCGGCGGGACAATCGGCTTTGTAGGGCTCGTCACGCCCCATATCATCCGTCTGCTGACCGGCCCCAACCACAGACGGCTGCTGCCTGCGTCGATGTTCGGCGGCGCGATTTTCCTGACCCTCGCAGATCTCGTGGCGCGCACCATCGCCAGTCCGCAGGAGCTTCCCATCGGGGTTGTCACTTCCTTTGTCGGTGCCATTTTGTTTGTCTACATCTATTTTAAAGTGGGGAGGACTGCGAGATGAATATCCTCCGTGTTGACGGTCTTAGCGTGTCCTTCGGCCAGACGAACATCTTTCAGGATGTCAGCTTTGAGCTAAACGAGGGCGACTGGCTCATGATGATCGGGCCCAACGGAAGCGGCAAGTCCACGCTGGTTCGCGCGATCTCGGGGGCTGTTCCATATTCGGGCAGCATCTCGTATCTTGACGGGGATATCCGCCGGCTGCGTTCCGGTGAGCTGGCGCGCAATATCGGGATTCTTGCACAGAACCATTACGTGGGCTACGCCTTTACCGTCCGCGAAGTAGTCAGGCTGGGAAGATATGCATACAGGCGGGATCGCGGCAAAGACCCGGAAGGTGAGACGCGGATTCAGCGGGCACTCGAACTGACGGGTATGGACGCTCTGGCGGACAAGTCGGTGCTCCATCTCTCCGGCGGTGAGCTGCAGCGGGTATTTCTGGCCCAACTATTTGCCCAGAATCCGAGGGTTCTGATCCTGGACGAGCCGACAAACCATCTGGATTTGATCTATCAGAAACAGGTATTCGAGCTGGTCTCGGAATGGCGCAGGGAGCCGGGCCGGGCCGTGATCTCCGTAGTACACGATTTGAGCCTTGCCAGGGCTTTCGGCACGCAGGCACTGCTTCTATATGAAAAGCACGCCCTGGCGCAAGGCAGCATGGACCACGTATTTGACCCGGCATGCCTCAACGCTGCCTATGGTATGGACGTCGCCGCGTGGATGCGGACGATGCTATCCCAATGGACCTGAAACCAAAGTCATTTTCGGTGGGAAGGATAGAAAAGGAGCCCGGAGGCTCCAAA
>ONVT01000303.1 GCA_900321365.1 uncultured Eubacteriales bacterium
AGCCGGCTCGGATTCTCCACATGGAAGGACGCTTCCTCCACGGTGCGCTCATTCAGGATGCTCTTTTCCTCCGCTTTCTCATAGAGCTCTTCCGCATCTGCGTAAGAAACCGTATCCTCCTGCTCTTTGACAGGTTCCGGAACGCTTTCAAAGAAGTCCGGAAGGCCGGATTCCATGATCGGACTCCACCTGGAATCCGGTACCTCTTTTCCCCATCTGATACTGCTGCTGTTGCACAGGATCAGAACATTCCTTGCCCTGGTGGCTGCCACATAGACAAGCCTCCGGTCCTCTTCGTCCAGCGCATCCTCTTCCGCTGCCTTTTCATCCGCGTAATCAGAAGTCTGGAAACAGGAAGCACTCCAGCTGTTTTCATTAGACTTGTCACTCAGGGAGAACAGGTATCCCTCTGAACCGGCATCCCCGTGTTCCATGCGATACGAGGCTGTGTGTTTGATATTTGATGCCCCTGCAAGAATGACAACCGGCGCCTCCAGGCCTTTCACCTTATGCAGGTTTGCCAGATGGACACAGTCTTTCTCCGCGTTCAGGTTCAGGCAGCGCTCCTCTTCCGATCCGCCTTCTGTCAGGTTCCGGAGATATGCGGCACCATCTTTCAGGGATATGATCTCCCCTGCTTTCTCCGCTCCGCGAAGCAGCTCCTGCGCGTAATAGACCGCTTCCATATTTTCGGCGCTCACACACTGGTAGATCCGGAATTCATCCATGATCTTTGAAAAAAGTGCTGCGGGGGAAAGATTTCGTGACTGCAGATAAAGGTCTCTCAGCCAGTCCATCGTCTCAGATGTATACTGGACGGAAGGATCTGAAGGTGTATCCGAATCGTCTTCTGACGTCATGTCACCTGCCGCCTTTATGGAGATCCTTCCGCCGGCAGCCTTGTACTTCATAAGGTCTTCCCTGGTCAGTGCAAACAGGGTTCCGGTCAGCACTCCAAACAGTGCCGGCGTATCGTCCGCATCCGCGAGAGCAGAAAAGACAAGGCTGATTTCCTTCAGTGCTTCGTTTTTCGTAAAGGGAACATCCCCTTCTACCCTCGTCGGAATCTCACGCTCTTTCAGTTCGTCTGTAATCGGCGCCAGCGATCTCTTATTGCTGGTGATGACCATGATGTCGCTGTATCGGATCCGCCTTGGATTCTTATCTCCCTCCGTTCTGATCCGATAATCCTCCCGGTTTACAAGGCGCTCAATGATATCACCGATCCGCACCGGATCCATCCGGGCCGGAAACTCTTCCGCCGCCTTGTTTCCTGTGTATGAGGAGTAAATGAAGACTCCCTGAAACTCATCATCGACAGGATCCGGAAGCGGAATCTCTTCATACTTGCTCTGGCCTGGAGTCTCCTGTGGCAGCAACACGGAGAAAACGCGGTTGTAGTACTCACAGAGCATTTTCGTTGAACGGAAGTTTCTGGACAGGGTCAGGATCTCCCCATTTCCTGACTCAAAGAGTTTTTTCACTTTCAGAAAGGACGCCACATCCGCGCTGCGGAAACGGTAAATAGACTGCTTCGGATCTCCGACGATGAACAAAGATCCCTTTCTAGGTACACAGGCACTCCACTGCTCTGCCGGGTGCTCCGATGCCAGGTAGAAGAACACCTCCGCCTGCAGGGGATTCGTGTCCTGGAACTCATCGATCAGGAAACAGCTGTGCCGGTCGTAGATATAACGGATGAGTTTCCCGTCCTTCTGTGCATCGCTCTTCAACATGTTCCGAAGATAATAAAGATAGTCGAAATAGGTCAGGCTTCCCCTGCTTTGCATGACGTTTTCCAGAACAGGAATGCTCCGGACCAGAAACGTCATGGAAGCTTCATACTGCAGCTTATTCAGCCTCTCAATCAGACCGCCTTCTTCACCGAAGGAAGTCTCCATCCACTTTGGCTTCTTTCCCTTCCCTCCGGGCGTAAACAATGCTCCCAGTGCAACGGCATGGTGTTCCACCGCCTCCGGAATCACGCGTATCTTTTTCAGGCTCTTCAATGCAAACAGAACGTTATTGTAATTGCTGCTCCAGCGCCTGCGGACCGCATGATACGAATCCGTGATCCGGTCCCATGCGTCGCGGCTCTCCCTGTTTCCTTCATAAGCCAGCTCCGGATGCTCCGTCAGACACTTCGCGGCACGTACGATTTCCGCCCGCTCATGCTCAAAGGCTTTATCAATATCAACATTCCCAGACTCATGAAAGTTGAAATGCACATTCCGGTTATTCATGAGGAAGGACATCCCGTTCACGAATACTTCCTGCGGGTTCCGGTTCACTGCCTGAAATGCTTTCGCAAGCGTCCTAAGTTCTTCGCCATATTCTCCGGAACTGATCCTGACGTACTCCTGCCGGTAGATGGCCGCTGCGTCCTCATCTGACACAAGGGACGCGTCTGACGGAATCTTCGCCTCTGTCGGATGCTCTGACAGCACCATCCCGCAGAACGCGTCAATGGTGCCCATGAAGCACAGGTCTATGTTCTGAAGGGCTTCACTGCAGCGCTTCCTTGTTTCCGCTGTGGGACAGGGCAGGCTTCCCGGCCTGTCATCCTGCGCCCATATGGTGTCCGGACTGCTTCTCTCGATCAGAAGCTTCTGGAAGCGGTCATAGAATTCCCCTGCCGCCGCTCTGGTAAATGTAATCGCGCAGATCTTCCTGATGTCTATCCCGGACTCAACCATGGCCACCATACGCTTGACCAGCATCGTCGTTTTTCCGGAGCCCGCGCCGGCTTCAACGAAGAAGTTTTTATCCATCTCGGAGACGATCCGCTTCCGGGACAGGGTATCTCTCTCAAGGCTCGTCATCTGCTCAGCCATTATTCTGTCCCCCTTTCCTCTCCGGTTCCACCTCCTGCGGCTTCCCTGTTTCCGGCTGTTTCTCCACAGCCGTCACCGGCTGTCTTGCCGGCATCATCTCCTGCCTCTGCTGCTTTCCCGCAGATCAGCCCATACTTGCAGAACCTGCAAGGATCCGTTCCGTCTTCAGATTCCTGTACTGTTGGAAAGGAACCGTCCCGCATGCATCTCTGAAATGTTTCCAGACGCTCTGACAGGGATCGCTTCATCTCATCATCATATCTGCAGGATACGGTTTCCCCGAGCCGGAGGTACCGGTACTCACCGCCGGATACACTGGCTCCGCTCTGTTCCATCAGATAGGCATAGATGATTACCTGAAGGCAGGTATCGATATCATCCTGTTCATGCACGACCTGACGGCCGCTCTTGAAGTCGACAATCAGGCAGGAGCCGTCCTCCAGCTTCTCCACCCGGTCCGGGTAGCCATGGATTCTGACACCGCTCTCATGCGTACACTGGATATCTTCTTCCTCCAGGATTACCTCTCTGTGAGGATCCATTCCATATGCCGTTTCCATCATGTCAAGGAACTGTTCCCGCACCGCCGGGACGTTCTCTGCAACCAGAGGCGGATGGGATTTCAGGAAACGCTCAAAAGCCTCTTCAGACAGTTTCAGGAATTCTTCCCTGCTCAGGGAAGTGTTTCCCAGCTCCTCCATCATGGAATGAGCAAGCAGCCCGGTATCCAATGCGGTCATGACCTGGAACGGATCATAGTCCTCCGGTTCCGGAATCCCGAGTAGATACCTCAGCATAAAGCGTCTGGGGCAGGCAAAGAAGGCCCCCAGTTCTGTGGGAGACCACGCCTTGTCAAAAGCTCTGCCCAAAGCACCGGATTCCGCAGCTGACTGCTGCGGGTCGTTCTGCTGCAGATCATTCTGCTGTGGAGTTGGCTTCTGCGGATCATTCTGCTGCGGAGCTGACTGCTCCGTGGCAGTCTGCAGCGATTCCGTCTGCGGGTCATCTTCCTGTGGATCTGTAGTTCCTGCAAGAATTGTCATTCCTTTGATATAGGCATCGCCAACCAGCCTGGAAGCCGAGAGAGCCGGTTCAAAGTATCCGACATTCTGAATGTGCTTTTCCAGTTCTTCGGAGTCGGCGCTGCTCCCATGTTCTTCCCGGAAAAGCTCATACACCAGGGAAGACGGATTTTCTTTCTTCAGCTCGGACACATTCAAGCCGGAATAAGAAACCGATACACACGACCCAAGCGAGGAGGCCAGGCTGGCCAGCGACAGGAGCTGCTCTCTCTTTCGAAGGACTATGCTGTCCGACTTATTGTTCTCTGCACCGGTGCCGAACAGATCCAGGTCAGCATCCAGAAGCAGGTAGTTTTCTTTCGGAGATCCCGGATAATGGGAGGCAGACAGGCCGGCAATATACAGATTTTCCCGAATCGTGGAAAGAGCACCTTCTATACTGGTGATGTGCAGTTTCCCTGCTTCGCTTCTCTGTCTGCAGACACTCATTTTCAGGATATTCGGAAGGACATCCTCCACACTCTGTCCGGCACTGCGCATGACCTTCAGTTCTTCATGGATTGCTTCAGACGCTGCCATGTCAAGGAGCATGATAAGGTGCTCTGCGTTTGTGCCGCTGCCCTTCCGGATATTGGCATACCTGTAGATGAATTCCTCCGCCGGCAGAGACAGTTCCTCTGCCAGGATCTCAAGACATGGAATGTACTGAAGCTTTCTCTGATTGTGGCGATCCTTCCCTGACGCTTTCAGATCCGCTATCCTCTTTTCATTGATCGTTCTGTCGTTGGTCAGCCGGAGGTTTCCAAGCAGCTCCATCAGAATGCTCCAGACATTTTTCTCCGGTAATTCCGGCAGCAGATCAAATAGTTTTTTCCGATTGAAAGACCTGCCGGAAAGCATCTCCGTCACAGCGGCTTTTCCAAAAAAACCTGAGGTACACCATTTGAGATACACAGAGGCCAGAGATGCGGGGTTCGAATTGGTGATCGGAATACCGCAGCCAAAAGTAA
>ONVT01000289.1 GCA_900321365.1 uncultured Eubacteriales bacterium
GAAAGCCCGAAGTGCCGGTGCCCCGCCTTTTGACTCCTAGCGTAAAGCCAGGTGGGTAACCGCAGCATACGTCTCTGCCTTCCGTTCAAAGACGGCCTGACATCAACCGCAGCAATCTGGGGAACCCGTTCAAGTCGATGTAGGTTCAAAAATAAACAGAACTGTCGCACACCCCAGGCAGCAAATCAATGGACCTTGTTTTGACAAGTCCATTATGCCATTCTTACTCTCTTAAGTCAATATCCAATGTTGCTTTCAGTTTTTTCAGAATCTTGTGGACGAGGGAATCCAGCCTCTCCGACGTCAGCTCTTCTTCTCCGGGCGTAAATGTGACGGTAAATGCCATGGATTTTTTCTGTTTCGGGATCGGGGCTCCTTCATACACATCGAACAAAAGGACATCTCTCACGTTCCTGCAGGCGCCGCGGATGATATCCTCAACCTGCGCGCAGGTGATCTCCTTGTCCATGATCAAAGCCAGGTCACGCTTCTCCTCCGGGAATTTCGGAAGCGGGGTAAACCGCACTGGAATGTCATAGAACTTCTCCAGCGCCATCAGGTCCAGTTCCATGACAAATGCTTTGGTCCTGAGATTAAGAGTGCGCATCACCTCATACCCCAGTGTGCCCAGGTATCCAACACATTCCTCCCCGCACAGGATCTCCGCGCTCTGGTTCTTATGCAGGAACGGCTTGCGGACTCTTCTGACTGTGAAGGTGATATGCAGGAAGGATGCAACGGCATCGGCGATTGCCTTCAACGTAAAGAAGCTCTCATTCGGGCCCCATAAACCAACGCAGAGGGTTTCCTTTTCCTGAGGATAATCCGTCAGCGGAAGCTCACCGGCCTCAAAGCGGCTCGCGATTTCAAAGAGTCTTCCTTCAATGATTCCGTTCTTCTGGTTTCGCTCAATCGCGTGCAGCATGCTGGGGACGAGCGTGGTGCGAAGGACAGACAGGTCCTCGTTGATCGGGTTCATGATCCTGACGGCCCTGCGCTCGGGGGCATCTTCCTCAAATCCGAGCAGGTCAAAATCCGATGGGCTGTAGAAGGAATAGTGCATCGCCTCGTACAGGCCTTCCGCGCACAGCCGCTCCTTCAGCGTCTTCACCGTCTTCTGCTTCGCTGTCAGGCCGCCTGCCGTCACAGCGGCACTTGAGAGCATCGTCGGCCGGATATGTTCATAGCCGTACATCCGGATCACTTCCTCGGAAATGTCCGGGTAGTTCTCGATGTCCGTGCGGAATGCAGGGATCATCAGCTTCAGGGTGTCCCCGTCTGTCTGGGGAGCAAAGCCCAGGTTCTTCATAATCCGGACAATTTCATCGGCCGGAACATCGATGCCGAGGACCGAATTTACCTTCGCGATCGAAACGCTGATCGGATACGGCTCTATCGAATTGCCGGTGTTTGTATCACAGTGTGTCTTTGCCACCCTGCCGCAGTCGAGCTCCTCGACAAGGTGCAGAGCGCGCTTCATCGCCATGACTGTCGTATACTCATCGACACCCTTCTCAAATCTGGCGCTGGCGTCGGTGCGCTTTCCCAGCGCCCTGCTGGTGTGGCGGATATTGTCGCGCATGAACTTCGCCGCCTCGAACAGCACGGCTTTTGTCGTATCGCGGATCTCGGAGTTCAGTCCGCCCATGACGCCCGCAAGGGCAACCGGGCCTTCCCCGTCACAGATGCACAGGGTATTCTCATTCATGACGTATTCCTGTTCATCGAGGGTAATGATCACCTCGTCCTTCTTCGCACGGCGCACAACGATCCTTCCTCCACGGATAAAGTCCTCGTCAAACGCGTGCATGGGCTGACCCAGCTCCGCGAGGACATAGTTTGTTATATCGACGATATTCGATATGGAATTCATCCCGATCAGGGCCAGTCTCCTGCGCATCCAGGCCGGGGAGGGGCCGATCTTTACATCATAGACATAATGGCCGATATACCTTGGACACAGATCCGTGTCCTCTATCGTCACGCTGAAGCCTTCCTTTTCCACATCGGTCGGATGGTACTCCAGGGACGGCTCCTTCAGTTCCTTTCCAAGGACGGCCGCCACTTCTCTGGCAATGCCGAAGATGCTCTGGCAGTCCGGACGGTTCGCGGTGATCGCGATGTCGAACAGCCAGTCGTCAAGGCCGAGGAGTCCCTTCACATCCTCTCCCACGGGAGCGTCATCCGGAAGGACCAAAAGCCCGTTATATCCTGCTCCCGGATACAGATCCTCGCTGAGTCCGAGTTCGACTCCGGAGCAGAGCATACCGGCGGACTCATATCCGCGCAGCTTCCCTTTTTTGATCGTCATCACACCCTCGACGGTAACATGGTCTTTCGCGGTCGCGTAGACGGTGGCCCCGACCAGGGCGAGCGGGAACTTCTTCCCCGCCGCGACATTGTCCGCGCCGCAGCACACCTGGAAGGTGCCGTGCTCTCCCGCGTTCACCGTCGTCACGTGCAGATGAGTGTCCGGGATGCTCTCGCATGTCTCGACAAGGCCGACGACCACGCCGCTGATGTCCTCACCCGCCTGGTGCAGTTCCTCCACCTCGAACCCGCAGGAAAACAGCTTTTCCTGAAGCTCCTGGGGCGTCACATCGATATCCACATATTCTTTCAGCCAGCTTAATGGTGCTAACATAATTCCCTCCTAACGGTCATTGATCTGATTGAGAACCCGCAGATCCGATTCAAAGAGCTGCTTGATATTGTTGATTCCGTACTTGAGCATGGCAACGCGCTCGATGCCGATGCCGAAGGCAAGTCCCGAATAGACATCCGGATCGATCCCGCAGTTTTCCAGAACCTTCCGGTTGACGATCCCGGCGCCAAGGACCTCGATCCATCCGGTGTGCTTGCAGAAGGAACACCCCTTCCCGCCGCACTCGAAGCAGCTCACGTCCACCTCGACGGACGGCTCCGTGAACGGGAAATAAGACGGGCGCAGCCTTGTGCGCGTCTCCTGGCCAAAGACCTTCTTCACAAAGACATCCAGCATGCCCTGCAGGTCACCGAGCGTGATCCCCTTGTCGACGACAAGCCCCTCCATCTGGGAGAACATCGGGCTGTGGGTCGCGTCATCGTCCGAGCGGAACACCTTGCCCGGGCTGAGAATCTTGATCGGCGGCTTCTCATTTTCCATGACATGGATCTGGGCGGAGGACGTCTGCGTGCGGAGCACAAACTCCGGGGAAAGGTAGAAGGTGTCCTGCATGTCCCTGGCCGGGTGGTCCTTAGGCGTATTCAGCGCGGTGAAGTTATAGTAGTCATTCTCGACCTCCGTACCTTCGTAGATCTCGAATCCCATCCCGGAGAAAACTTCGATCAGCTGGTTGCGAACCTGCGTCACCGGATGAAGATTTCCATAGGAGCGCCTGTGGGAGGGCATCGTGATATCGATCTTCTCCCTTTCATAGATCTTCTCCAGTTCATTCTTCCGTGCCTGCTCGTCCAGGGAATCAAAATATTTGATCGCCCAGTTTTTGAGCTCATTGACCCGCTTCCCGTAGTCGGCTCTCTGGGCAGGATCCACCTCTTTCATGTACTTCATCAGCTGTCCGACTTTTCCGGTCTTGTCCAGGAATTCTCGTCTCAGCTCATAAACCATCCTCGAGTCCGTGAGGTCGCTGGACTCCGAAATGATCGTCTCACGGACGGAAGCGACCCTTTTCAACAGTTCTTCCAGATTTACCATGCTTCTTCCTCTTTTCTTTTGTCTGTCTTTACACAGTTTGGGCTGCTATGAGCCATGTTGACAGCTCGCAGTCCAGGGCTGCTCACTGTCGCGGCATTCGCCGCATGCTTACAACCTGACAGGCGCCCGGATGACAGCACACTCTCATCCGTGCGTCTGTAAGACTGTAAGCACATGGCTCATTGCTTACGCGCAAGAAACCCGCCCCGATTCATATTTCGGGACGGGTCTTATAACTCTTATGACTCGCGGTACCACCCAAATTCAGAATCCCCTTTAATCCGGATTCCACACTCAAACTGCCTGTATGCCGGCAGGACGCATCCGCTTAGCCGCAGCATCCATTCTCTGCGTTTTCACGAAAGGCTCCGGTGCTGAAATTCATCCGGGGGATCTTCTGCTGTTCTTTCAGCCGGTGGAACAGTTCTCTGATCAGGGCTTCCCGGGGACTACTTACACACGTTCACAGCCATTCGTGATTCTACATCCGGAAGCGCGCCTGTGTCAACCTCCGGTTGTTCTA
>ONVT01000288.1 GCA_900321365.1 uncultured Eubacteriales bacterium
ATGTCATATCTGGATTTATTCCTGACGTTCGCGCGGATCGGCGTGCTTACGTTCGGGGGCGGCTATGCGATGCTCCCGATTATCCAGCGGGAGATCGTGGAGAAGAAGGGCTGGGTTACGGAGACCGAGGTCATGGACTACTATGCGATCGGTCAGTGTACGCCGGGCGTGATCGCGGTGAATACAGCTACATTTACAGGGAGGAAAATCATGGGTAATCTCGGCGGAGTCGTCGCGACTGCCGGGGTTGTCTTTCCCTCCGTTGTCATCATTACGGTGATAGCCGCACTGATCCATGGATTCGCGGATCTTCGACCGGTGCAGGACGCGCTTGCGGGAATCCGTATCTGTGTCTGTGTCCTGATTTTCAACGCCGTTCTGAAGATGTGGAAGAAGGCGGTGATCGACAAAGTCACTCTGGTGCTCTACCTTGCGATTCTGATAGCGTCTGTCTTTTTCAATGCGTCACCGATCCTGATGGTTGTGATTGCGGCCGTCTGCGGCCTCATCGTAAAGGGGAGGGCAAAGGCATGATGCTGTATCTCCAGCTTTTCTGGGAATTCTTTAAAGCAGGCCTGTTCTCGATCGGAGGAGGCATGGCGACTGTCCCGTTCCTGCGGGAGATTTCCGCACGAACCGGATGGTTCAGCGCTATGGATCTGGCGGATATGATTGCAGTCTCGGAGAGTACTCCCGGGCCGATCGGCATCAACATGGCAACCTATGTCGGCTATACGACCGTGAACAATCATTACGGCCCTGTCGCCGGGATTCTGGGAAGCATCATTGCCACAGTCGGTCTGGTGACGCCTTCCGTGATCATTATTCTGATCATCGCGAAGTTCCTCGAGAAGTTCCGGGAAAACCGGTATGTAAACGCGGCGATGTACGGACTGCGCGCAGCCTCCGTGGCACTGATCAGTGCTGCCGGAATCTCGATCATCCTGATCTCTGTCTTCCGAATTACGACCATCGACCAGTTTCGGTCCGCAGTAATTGATTACCGGTGCTTCCTTCTTGCGCTGCTGATCCTGATCCTGACAAGGTGGGTGCCGCAGACGAAGAAGCTTCATCCTGTCGTCTTCATCGTCCTCTCAGCTGTAATCGGAATTGTTTTCCGCATGTCCGCCTGACCTGTGTGAGTGGATTTCACAGTCCTATCACACTCATCTGAGCTTTTCCACCGATGCGTCTGGTTGTGCATTAATCAGTGCCTTGTTCCATGCCTTTATGCGTGGTGCACATGCTTCTTTGGCGGGGAGAAAGGCGTAATCGCCGAGATTCCCCGCGAATCACCCTTTTCGCCTTGCCGCCCTTATGCTATCATAATAAAAGATATGTGTAATCAAGTGCTGCGCCCAACCAGCAGCGTGCAAACCAGTGGAGGATCGATATGAAAAACATACTATTTGCAGCTTCCGAGGGTGTTCCGTTCATCAAGACCGGCGGCCTGGCGGACGTCGTCGGATCACTGCCCCGCGACATCGATAAAGAATACTACGATGTCCGCGTGATCATGCCGCGCTACAACTGTATGTACCAGGAGATGAAGGACAAGATGGAATACCTTACGTCCTTCTACATGGATTTTGATTACCATTCCACTTATGTCGGACTGTTTCAGGCTGAGGTGGACGGAGTCAGATACTACTTCATCGACAACATGGAATTCTTCTCGACAGAGAAGGTTTACACTGACGACGCCCTGTTTGAGATCAAGCGCTTCGCGTACTTTTCCAAGGCAGTCCTCAGCGCCCTTCCGACCCTGGGCTTCCATCCCGACCTGATCCACTGCCACGACTGGCAGACCGGCCTGATCCCGGTCTATCTGAAGGGCAGCTTCCAGGAAAATGAATTCTACCGCGGCATCAAGACTGTCATGACGATCCACAATCTCCGCTTCCAGGGAAAATGGGATCCGGAGACGGTCGCGGCGATCACCGGCCTGTCGGATTATTATTTCACCCCGGACAAGCTGGAGGCCTACAAGGACGCGAACCTGCTCAAGGGCGGCATCGTCTACGCTGACGCGGTGACGACCGTCTCCCCGACCTACGCGGAGGAGATCAAGACCCCGTTCTACGGCGAGACCCTCGAGGGGATCCTGAACGCGCGCTCCCATGACCTGCGCGGCATCCTGAACGGGATTGACTATGATGAATTCAATCCGGAGACAGACAAATTCCTCGCGCATCCCTACAACCTCAAAAACTGGCGCCGCGA
>ONVT01000284.1 GCA_900321365.1 uncultured Eubacteriales bacterium
CACCGGGAAGGTCCGGATCCGGATCAACGACGTCATCCAGCTCGGCGAGACGAGGTTTATCTTCGAGGGATCCGGCCTGGTCTACGGCTACCCGATCCAGACGAGCGGCCTCTCGATCCAGATTGACGAACGTTCCGTCCACAAGGCCCTGACGAAGGTCACTCTGCTCAAAGACATCAACCTGCAGATCAACCCCGGTGAGATGGTGCTGATCCTCGGCGGGTCAGGAGCGGGCAAGAGCACATTTGTCAATGCCGTGACCGGGTACGAGAAGGCGAAGGCCACCATCAAAGAAGGCGACATCGACTTCTACAAGGATTACGGGATGGTGAAGCACCGCATCGGCTTTGTGCCGCAGGAGAACCTGCTGCGCGAGGAGGATACGATCTACGCGACGGTGGAAAATGCCGCCGACATGCGCCTTCCCAAGAATATGAGCGACGAGGAGAAGCAGAAGAGGATCCGCGCGGTCCTCGAGACCTTCGGCCTGTCCGGAAGAGACAAGGAGCTTGTCTCGAAGCTGTCCGGCGGCCAGAAGAAGAGGCTTTCCATCTGTACGGAATTCGTCGCTTCCCCGTCCCTGTTCATTCTCGATGAGCCGGATTCGGGCCTTGACGGCATCATGGCGACGGAGCTCATGGAGAACCTGCGCATGATCGCGTGCCAGGGAAAGATGGTCCTTGTCATTACCCACCAGCCGGACCGTGTCGCGGACCTGTTCGATAAGGTGATTGTGCTGGCCAAGAGCTCAGAGACGAAGGTCGGCCAGCTGGCATTTTACGGCGGTATCCAGGAAGCCCGGGACTTCTTCGGCGTTGATTCCATGGAGAATGTGGTCAAATGCATCAACGCCAAAAATGAAGGCGGCGAGGGCCGCGCCGACGAGTTCATCAACAAGTATAAGGTGTACTCTGAAGAGAGGGGAGACCAACAGGCTGCCACCTTTGTCGCAAAGGATGAGGACGCGTCGGTCCTGTCAAAGCGGGAGAACAAGGGGCCGATCAGGACAGACGGAAAGATGGGACAGCTGCTGTACAAGAGCCGCCTGGAGCAGATCCCGATCTACCTGGGCAAACAGTTCCGTCTCCTGTTCTATGAGAAGAACTGGAAGGTGCTGCCGATGTCGGCGCTCATTGCTTTCCTGGTCACATACGTCCTCGGGGACAAGATGTTCCGCAACATGGAATTCACCAAGTACGGATCACTCGCGGTTGTCTGCGTATGTATCTGGAACGGCATGTTCAACTCCATCCAGGTAATCTGCAAGGAGAGGAGCATCATTAAGAGAGAGCACAGGGCGGGACTTCACATATCCTCGTATGTGATAGCCCATATGGTTTACCAGGCGGTTATCTGCCTGATCCAGGTGATCATCACCCTGATCATTTTCCGGCTGTTCGGGATGTACTTCCCCCATACGGGGCTTCTGACGGGGTCATTTACACTGGATCTGGGAATCTCGATGTTCCTGATGACCTACGCCGCCGACATGCTGGCACTGATGGCATCCTGCATCGCGCATACGACGACGGCGGCGATGACCATCGTACCGTTCCTGCTGGTCATCCAGCTGATCTTTGCCGGGAGTATATTCCCGCTTGAGAGGGGCGGCGCGAAGTTCCTCGCAAACTTCACGATCAGTAACTGGGGCATCAACGCCGTGAACATCGCGGCGGACTATAACAGCCAGGACTCCATCGCCATCTACACGGCGGTAAATGCCATGAAGGACACCACCGACGAGACGCTGATGAAGGTCCACAACGTCATGGAGATCCCGGAGGTGAAGAAGAAGATCCAGGCCTACACCGCGCAGAAACTGCAGGAGCCGAAGTTTGCATACGACAGGTCGAACCTGCTCAAGTGCTGGGGAATCCTGCTGTTGTTCTCGGCGATCTATGTCATTATCGGGACGCTGGTGCTGGAGATGATCGATAAGGACAGGAGATAGCAGGCCGCAGGCTGCGGCCGCGCCCTGCTGGGAGCGGCACGTAGACTTGAAAACAGCGGATGAGATTCATGATATTTTGATATGTTCTTAGGAGAATTCCATGAAAAAGGGAATTGGAAATGAAGGCGGGATGCGGAAGGCTGCGCTGCTAGTGGGAGTGCTGCTGTGTTTCGTAATGGTACTCGCGGCGGTCCTGCGGGGCAGAAGCATGGTTGCGTTCGGCAGTGAGGAATCTGAGGGATCTGCCCGGACGGAAGCTATTGCAGGAGGCGGAACGGATTCTGCCCAGACGAAGGCTGCCGTCGGGAACGAAACTGAGACGGAGACCGAGGGCGAAGACATTGTGTCGGACCTGCAGGGAATTGCCGGTATGGTTCTGACAGATGATATGCTCAAGGAGCTGAATGGCATGTCAGCCGAGGAAACGGAAGAGTACATCGAAATGCTCCAGAAAGTACTTCTGAATCCGGACTTCCAGTCGCTGTTTGAGTACGAAGAAGTTCGCGATCTGGCAGTAACACTGGTTAAAAATGCACTTCAGTTCTCCTCGGATGATCCGGAGACAACAAACAAGATTCTTGAGACAATGGGTGTCGACAGGAGACTGATCATTCTCTTCTTCGCGGTGCTGCAGGGCTGGCAGGAGAACAAAGACGTCTCGAACAAGGCCCTGGAATTCCTGGCCACTGAACAGGGCCGCATGCTGGCAAAGATGATGCTGGAGAGCATCGATCAGCAGACTATTGCGAATGCTGTGGGAAACCTTGATAATCATATTCCGCTGAAAACAGAAACGGAACCGGAAACAAAGTAAAGAAAAAGCGGCATAGTGATCTGATAAGATCTGTGAAATAATCCGCAA
>ONVT01000283.1 GCA_900321365.1 uncultured Eubacteriales bacterium
TCGCACTTTGACCTGGGGATGATCATCGCCCTCCTGTTCCAGACGGATCAGATCTCGCCGAAAAACCTGGCAGATTACGCGTTCATAGGGGAGCTGTCCCTGGACGGCCGGATCCGTCCGTGCAATGGTGTCTTATCCATGGTGACGGAGGCGAAAAAACGCGGGGTGAAGGCCGTGGTCGTCCCGTTTGAGAACAGGGATGAAGCTTCCTCTGTTACCGGGATCCGTATATGCCCTGTTAAGAACCTGCCGGATACGGTACGGTTTCTGGAGGGTCGGTTGGACCTGTCAGCGCAGGAGGATGACGCTTTGGAAGACGCTTCCATGAAGGCGGAATTGTCTGCCGGCTCCATGCCCGGGAACAGTTCCGGAGATACGGGACAGGCGGAACTGGATTTCTCGGATGTGAGGGGGCAGGATGACCTGATTGAGGCAATCGTGCTCGGAGCCGCCGGCGGGCATAACATCCTGATGATCGGCGAACCGGGATGCGGCAAAACGATGATTGCCCAGAGGATTCCGACGATCCTGCCGCGGATGACGGAAAAGGAAGCCCTGGAGGTGACGAAGATCCACAGCATTTCAGGGCTGCTGGATGCGGGGGCGGGGCTGATGTGGGAAAGGCCGTTCCGTGCGCCCCATCATAATGTATCCCTGAACGCGCTGATCGGCGGTGGCAGTTACGCGCAGCCGGGGGAGGTGTCGCTGGCCCATAACGGAGTGTTGTTCCTGGACGAGATTGCGGAGTTTTCACGCAGTACCCTGGATTCCCTCAGGCAGCCGATGGAGGACAAGCGTGTCACGATTTCCCGTGTGAACGGGACCAATACATATCCGGCAAATTTCATGTTCGTGACGGCGATGAATCCATGCCCCTGCGGGTATTATCCTTCCAAAAGATGCCGGTGCACGGACTATGAGATCATCCATTACCGGGGAAAGATCTCCGGCCCGATTCTCGAGAGGATCGACATCCAGAAAAGCGTAAAGCATGTCGATTTCTTTGACCTGAATCATCAGAAGCGCTCCGCTTCTTCGGCAGAGCTCAGGGAAAGAGTTGAGAAGGCAAGAAGGATCCAGCAGTCACGGTTCCTGAAAGAAGAAGGCGTTGTGTGCAATGCCCAGATGACGACTGCGATGATTCAGAAGTACTGCAAACTTGATGAGGAATGCACAAGGATATTGAGAGAGGCGAGTGAGGAATATGGATACAGCGCAAGGGTGATCCACAAGCTGCTGCGCATGGCAAGAACCTCAGCGGACCTGGGCGAATCCGAAGTGATCCGCAGGGAGGACATCATAATGGTGCTCTCCTGCAGGGACCTGGATGTATCCAGCAGCAAAATGTACGCCATCAGGTGATTTGCAGGGGGGTATGGACATGGATGAACGACGAATTCTGATGTATATCATGCTTTCGCTTATGCCGGGCATGGGACCGGTAACGGAGAGTCTTTTTCTGGAAGCCGGCGGAGATATTGAGATGCTGTTTTCCTCGGGAGAGGAAGAGCTGAAAAGGCGCTTTTGCGGCAGGCCTTTCCACAGAGGCCTGCCGGTGATTCTGCAGCATCGGAACAGTACAGAACTGAGGGAGGCTGCCGAGGGCATCCTGGAGTACTGCAGGGAAGCCGGCATCACAGCGATCACAAAAGAGATGAGCTCCTTTCCATCCAGGTTTTCTGCATTGAAGGGGATGCCTGCTCTTCTTTACACAATAGGGGACCTGCGGATCAATGGCTATGTGGAATCTGTTGGAATTGTCGGCGCGAGACGGTGCAATCAGGAGAGAAAGAACAAGTCAATCGAGGTTGCTTTGGAGGCTGTGAGCGCAGGGAAAGCAGTCATCAGCGGAATGGCAAAGGGGATTGACTCCTATGCACATACCGCTGCCATCAGGTCGGGCGGATATACCATCGCCGTCCTGGGAAGCGGCCCGGATATCTGTTATCCGCAGGAGCACCAGGCGCTCTATTCGGCAATAGCGCAAAACGGCTGCATCGTTTCAGAGTATCCGCCCGGAACAAGGCCCGCGGCATACCGCTTTCCCAAGAGAAACAGGCTGATCGCGGCGCTGTGCGACGAACTGTACATAATCGGCGCGGGAAGAAACAGCGGTACAGAAAGCACGGCTGCCTATGCCGGCCAGTATGGGAGAAAGATCATTGTCGTTCCGGAAGGGATGGAGAGCTCAGCTGCATAAGATTCCACTCAGAATATGCGTGGCAGAGCGAAGGAAAGGGCGAAAAGTGCTGTTTGAACCTCTTGAAAAGAACGGATTGATATGGCACCATTGATGTGAGACAAATGTGAGGAGACTTCATATTATCTATTTGTATACTGCCGATGTAGCAGTAATTGCCTCGGTGAATCCAGAAAACCTTGATGCCTGTCACCGTGAACACCCTTGTCTACTCTACCCGTGAACAGGGGATACGGAA
>ONVT01000282.1 GCA_900321365.1 uncultured Eubacteriales bacterium
GTCGCCATCGAATTCGTCTGTGCCGATCTCGCGCTGCCCATAGAAGCGGGCGCGGGATGCTCCGTTCATGATCGTCGTCATCCAGTTCGAGAGTTCCGGAGTCGCGGCCATCGGCATGATGATCGCTTCCGCGAACATGCCCGCCTTCGCGACGAAGAACGGCATCCCCTTTTCGGAGTATCTGAGGGCGAGGACCGGATCTGCGTCTGTCAGCGGCTTCATGTATCTCGCCTGCAGGAAGAAGGTCTTCCCGCTCCCCGTCGTGGCCGGGATCATGTCGATCCCGTTGTACATAATCCGCCGGTAGGTGTCATAGGTGGCGATCTCCTCGTCTCCCTCGTCCGTGGTGTCGTAGGCCGCCGGCATGCCCTGCCGCTTGATCCGCCAGGATGCCGCCTTCTCCTCCGGGATGTCGAAGATCGCTGCGGCGGTCTTCTCGTTCAGCTGGCCGAGACTCTCCGGCAGCAGGTAAAACGCACATCCGTCCCCGACCCACTGGCTCGTGCCTTCGTCCAGGAGGATCAGCTGCTTCACTCTGGCCGTGATCGCCCCGATCGCTTTCAGCTTCATGTGTATCTCTCCTTTTCTGGTTATTTACAGAACGATTGCCTCCCGGATCTCGTCGATCGGGATGTTTCCGTTCCTGCAGATCTTCTCGAGGTCTCCGAGCGTCAGCTCCCTGGGGTCCTCGATTTTTTTCCGGTTCGTCTTTGCGCTGTATCCGAGGACCGGCTCGAGGTTTGAGCCGTTGTATCCGTAGCTCCGGATCAGGCGCTGGACCTTTGCGAATGGGATCGGCCGCTCTTTCAGTCTTGGCATCTTTCAATCCTTCCCATCATCTCGTCCGCGTCTGGCTTCAGGATCTGTTCGACCGCCTGCTCGTACCTCTTCAGCCGCTCGATCTCCTTCAGGCACTTCTCGATCATGTCGGCCGCCTCGAGGTCCATTCTCGCCGTGTTTCTCGGATCACATAGGTCGTTGTATGGGCAGTCCAGGCAGGTGTATCCCTCCATTGTCGGATGGTTGCCGCAGATCCGCAGCGCTGTCACCATATCTTCCGGTGTCATTGTGTTGTCTCCTTTCTTTCGTTTTGTGAGAATTCTCCTTAAAAAAAGAGATCCTGCACGGTCTTCCCGAAATAATCTGCCATCAGGATCTTGATGCTGTCTCTCGGGACACGCTGTCCGCATTCGTACATCTGGATCGCCGAATCCGTGATATGGCATGCTTTTGCCACTTCACCAACAGAGCATCCTTTTTCCGCTCTCGCTGCTTTGATTCGTTCTGCTACGGTCTTGACCATGTTTTCACCTCCGCTCTTTCATTTCGTGAGAAGAAAATACCACGATTTGTTTTCAAAGTCAACCACATTTTGTGAGAAAGTCAAAAGAACGTCACTACCATTACAAAACGCGGTTGACTTTAACCACGTTTTGTAATATATTGTTACCACAAAATGTGAGGTGAACGATGTGGCAACTTTTGCTGAACGATTCAAACAGCTGCGCGAAGAATCTGGCCTTACCCAGGAGGAACTCGCCCGGCGTCTCGGTGTTTCAAAAGGTACTGTCGGCAACTATGAATCCGGAGCCAGGACGCCGCGCAAACTCGACGACCTGAATTCTCTTGCTGATTACTTTAATGTCGAAATTGATTATCTCCTCGGCCGTTCCAATGATCGTCCGGAGTTCAGTCTTGAGGAACTTTGGATTATCTCCTGTTACCGGAACGCAGATGATGATACCAGATCCGGCATCAAGTCCATCCTCCGCCGGTTCGATCAAAAAGAAGAATCTGCCATCTCCGCATCATAAAGTGCGGCCGATATGAGAAAACGCCTTTATGAGATTGTCGCTGTCTCCGACGGAGAGGACCGGGCCAGCACGATCTACGACGCACTGATGCTCGTCCTGATCGTGCTCTCCCTGATCCCGCTCGCCTTTAAGACCGAGACGCCTTTTCTGGCTGGCCTGGACCGTGGCTGCGCCGCTCTTTTTGTTCTGGATTACCTCGCCCGCTGGATCACGGCTGATTACCGGTACGGGTCCCGCTCTCTGATGAGTTTCGTGCGCTATCCCTTCGGCTTCATGGCCGTGATCGACCTCCTGTCGATTCTTCCGAGTTTCACGCTCCTGAATGGCAGCTTCAAGGTTCTCCGCACCCTGCGCATGTTTCGCGCCCTGCGTGTGCTTCGGATCTTCAAGGCAGCACGCTATTCCCGCAGCGTCCGGATCATTGCCCGTGTGTTTGCCTCTTCCCGTGATGCTCTGGCCGCTGTTGGATCCCTCGCCCTGGCCTATGTCCTGATCTGCGCTCTTGTGATCCTGAATGTCGAGCCGGACAGCTTCGGGAACTTCTTCGACGCTGTGTACTGGGCGACCGTCTCCCTGACTACGATGGGATACGGTGACATCTATCCCGTCACGGCTGTCGGCAGACTCTTCACGATGATTTCCTCCGTCTTCGGCATCGCCATCGTCGCGCTGCCGGCAGGCATTATCACCGCCGGTTATCTGACGGAGCTGGAGAAGGAACGGCAGGAAAACAAAAACGCTCCGGCCGAAGCCGAGGCGGGAAGGACGGGATCCGATTGAAGTGTAAATTCTGCCGCCGAGAGATCCCGGACAATTCCATGTTTTGCAACTGGTGCGGTAAGAAGCAGCTGAAGGACAAGACGGAGATCAGCGTCCCGGTTCCCCGTCGCCTGAAGTCCGGGACCTGGTTCGCCCAGATCATGGTCAAGGGCCAGCGCATTCCGGTCTCCGGAGACACTGAGGCGGAGTATTATGCGAAGGCCAGGGCGGCGAAGGCCGGGCTGCTTGAGGCGAAGAAGCCGGACAATCGTCTCGTTCGCGATCTTGTTTCCGATTATATCAGGGCCCGCGAGGGCATCGTCTCTCCCTCCACGATTGACGGATACGAGCGCAAGGCTCGCAACAATCTGCAGGAACTGATGAAACTCCACGTCAAGGATCTCACCCGCTCCCGGGTTCAGGCTGCAATCGACAGCGAGAAGGAAACCTATTCCGGAAAGACGATCTGGGAGGCCTGGAGCCTGATCCAGTCCGCGACCGGAGTCGAGATCGACGGCCTCGTGCTTCCGTCGAAGAAGCCGCAGAAGAAGCCTCCCGTCTACAGCTCCGATGATCTCCGGCATCTGATCCTCGCTCTTGCAGAGATCGGCGGAGAAGTCGAGTGTGCCGGGCTGCTGGCCGCCTGGCTGTCGCTGCGGCGCTCTGAGATCTTCGGCCTCCGCTGGATCGACATCCGGCCGGGTGCGATCCGCGTCGAGAAGGCCCGCGTCTATGATCGCGAGCACAAGCTTGTCGAGAAGGAGACCAAAAACGAGACCAGCGAGCGCCTGATCCCTTGCGATCGGTACATCCTGGACAAAATAAATGCGCTCCCGCATGATGGGGAGCACGTTTTCCGGATGTCCACGTCCGGGATCTGGAAGGGTATCACGGAAGCCTGCAGCCGTGCCGGGATTGAGCACGGTTATCTGCACGGCCTGCGCCATACGAACGCCTCGATCATGGAGCTCGTCGGTGTTCCTTCCGTCTATGCCAACAAGCGCGGCGGCTGGGCCTCCGATCACATCCGGACGAAGACATACACGGACGCGATCCCGGAGGGCGATCTGGAAGCCGCTCAGATGGTAGACGACTATTTCCGGAGCATTTTCATCTTCGGCCCGCCGAAGCCTCCCGGGCTCTGATTACTATGTTTTTACTAACAGGTTTTCAGTATATCAGTAATTACTGATAGTTTGCTTTCATCATTCGGGGTTCGAGTCCCCGCTGGAGCACCAGAACAAGAAGCCGCTGATTCCTTATGGATCGGCGGTTTCCCCTTTGTTTGCTGGTCTTCTCCGTGTTCTCCACTTCTCGTTTTTGTTCCTCTGTTCCCCTTTTTGTTCGTCTTTTTCTGCCACAAATTACTAACGGATTTACTAATAAAAACAGCCCGGAAGGATTTCTCCCTCCGGGCTGTTTTCAATCTTCTATGTCTTCGATTTCTTCGCCATAGATCGTCTCATGCCGTCCCTTGTTATACTCTGCCGTGCTGATCCCCAGAAGGGCGCCCAGCAGTGTGCAGATGATCGCCGATGTCTTCGCGACAGCTTCTGCATAGGGCCATCCCCAGACAGCTGCCAGGCCGACGTATGCTGTCGTGAGTGCCGGTATGCAGATCATGACCACCCATTTCAGAATGTCGTATGTAGAATTTGACAGTTTCATCATTCAGCCTCCATGTGCTTTCTTGTTTAGATGTGTTTCGATCTCTCCGATTGCTTCTGTCACCGGCCCGTCGCACCCTTGTTCCTTCAGGCCTTTTAAGCATGCCAGGATTCCTTTTGTCAGGATCGTCTGTTCTTCTTTTATTTCTTTGATTTCTCTGTCCTGCACTTCTTGTCTTTCAAACCATCCGAAAATCTTTCTCAAATAGCTCACCAGCGCGACAAACGCGCCAACGATCGCAGCTGCTCCTATCAGCGACTGCCAAGTCAATGTGATCTGCATCGGACTCACCTCGTTTCCAACAATTTCGCCCAAAGCGGTTTATCGCATTTGCCATTCCGCTCCATTCCGAAGAATTCTCTTGCTTTGTTTACAGCCCCTTCGGTCTTCGGCCCGAAGAACCCGTCGCAGCTGCCGCATGCCCAGTGGCGGACATTCAGGAGAGACTGCAGCAGGACGCAATAATCGTTGAATTTGTTGCTCGTCGTCAGCAGTGGGAGGTTCATGCTGTGATCCTCTAAGGTTAAATTTTGTCCGTTTCCTGTGCTTACATTTTGCGGCGGTGCTGTAACTACAGTCGGTTGATCTTGTTCTTTCCCTTTGAATCGCAGGACTGCGTTCCACGGGAAGTTCCAGTATGCCTGTACCCTGATCTCTTGCCCGGACTGATCTCCGGCCTGTGGGTGACCTTCGTCTGTCCGGCAGTTTGCCACCTTCCCACCGCCGACCGCGATGCAGGTGTGCGCGGAATAGTTAAGGAGAACGTCACCTGGTTGGATGCCGTAACCGCTGGCCAGGCCGATCTGCGTTGTGACGTCCACGAATCCGCACGAGAGCAGTGCCGCTCTCATGTTTCCTGTATAGGAAGCGCCCGCCTCCCGGAGTTTCAGCCCTGCTTGCTCGTATGCGCTGATCACGAAGCTGCTGCAGTCATAATCAGGTCCCCATCGATTTGCCTGGCTGTATCCGTGGCTGTTGTCTTGTGCGATCTCAATCGCCCAGGCGACAGCCTTCTCAATTACTCCCATGTTTTTCCTCCTCCCTGCTGGTCTTGCCAGACAGGCAGCATGCCGGGATCATAACGACGAGAGCCGTGATGCACACAGCTCCCATCAAAATCCAAACTGTCATGTTTTTGTGCCCTCCAGCATATCGTTGATCCATCTGTCCAGATCATCCGCCGTCAAGGCTCTCACCCCCGATTAATTAATCCGACTATCACGGTTGCCAGACAATACCTACAAATATGCAGTGTGGAACATAGCACTTCGGCATTGCGCGACAGTTCTGGGTTTCGCAGAGCGGTTATTTACTCAGTCTGTTCCGGGGCTTCCGGTTCTTCCTCCGGGGTCTCTACGGCTCTGCGGTCATCGATCATGTAATCATAGGTGGCCCCGTTGTCACCGAAGATGGCGCAGAAGACATAGTCGGTGTTTGCGTCGTGACCGTAACCGTATGCGCCAAGATAGGCGTGATAGGACTGCCTTGCACCATCAAGATCGTCCTTGACCACTACACCCTTCTCGTAAACACCGTTGGTGTGCTTGATCTGCATGAGAAAATATTTGTTTTCCATTGTTTAATCCCCTTTAAGGTAGAATGTAAGTTGCCATGAGAGGTATTTCTTTATTCGCTCCCCATGTTCCGTAAATAGAAACCACTCCACTGGAATTGATGCTTCCATAATTTAGAGACGTTATATTTGCATAATTAACCGCAGAAGCAATCGCAGGGCGTTTACCACTGACAATCGTACCGACAGTTACTAAGGCGCCTGTTGACTGTGCAGAAGTTGCTTTTGCGCTTATATGTAGCTGGACAAATTTGCCCCATTGTTTGTATGAAACGGATGATATTGTGAATCCACTTCCAGCAGATATAACATTCGATACCGTTGATTCTGTCACAACTCCAGTCTGTCCAGAACCACCCTGTGCAATGGTGATCGGCAATGCTCCAGAAGTTCCAAGACCAAGA
>ONVT01000281.1 GCA_900321365.1 uncultured Eubacteriales bacterium
GAAGAATCCGCCGCCTTTGATCCCGTTCGTGCACAGAAGCGCAAGCAGGAAGGCAATCAGATTCACCAGGATCATATTCAGGACCACAAAAATGAATGTGATCAGAATGGACCAGATAAACTGCGGATCCTGGAACATGGCAATATAATTGCCGAATCCCACAAACTGCGTATACTGAATGCCTGTCCAGTCCGTAAACGAATAGAAGATACCCAGGCACAGAGGTATGATCACGGTAACGAGAAATGTAAACAGAAGCGGGAACAGAAAGAGGATGTAGATAATCTTCCTGTGATGCTTCAGTGTGGGAAACAGGTAGAGACCGATAATCGTCGCTGCCAGACCGACCACCAGCAATGCCCCGCGGTACGGTGCGCTGCTCCCACTGAAAGCCAGCACCAGCGAGGAAACCATTAAGGCAATGCCGCCAATGAGTAAGATAAGTGACAGCAGTTTGCGCGAAGCAGAATCAGCATTCATATAAGAATCCCCCTCTTAGTGAAAGGGGACGACGACCGCCGTCGCCGCCCCCAGGGTTACTTAAAGTAAATAATGATATGAATCCTGCAGATCAGGATGCATAGTAGTCAGCAACAACCTGCGTCATAACCTGCGTGAAGGTCTCCGCATCCGGAATGCTTCCAAGCGCATAGTCAAGATAGAGCTGCCCGGTCGCGTTCTGTGCAAGGCCGTCCTTCATCGTCAGCCAGTGCCATGCAGAAGTCTTGCCGGAAGCGACATGATCCGCGATCGTCTGTGCAAACGGATCGTCCGCGATGAACTTGCAGGACTTGAACGGGCTGATGAAGCCGGCCTTCTTGACCAGAATCTCCTGTCCCGCATCGGTTGCAAGCCAGTCAAGGAACGCCTTGGCCGCTTCCTTGTTGTCATTGTCAAAGATTGCCCACCAGGACGGCGAATCCGCCAGGATGGTATCCTGTCCTTCGATGAACGCGTACGGGAGCATGCCAACCTTGAAGTTGCCCGCTTCCGCATACTGATCGGCATCATTGGTCGTCATCGTGGCGCCGATCCAGGAACCCTGTGTCACGAACGCATACTTGCCGGACGCAAAGCCGAGAATCTGCTGATCATAGGTACCGGAGGTCAGCAGAGCCGGATCGGAATACTGATTGAACAGTCCAACCATCTCCGCATAGGGCAGGAAACGCTCCTCATCGATCTGTCCGCCGTCAGCCAGCAGATCGGAGTAGGTGGTGTCATCACGGGCAAGGCCGGAATCAAGATAGACGCCAAACAGATGGTTGCCGGTTGACCAGTAAAGATCCTTTGCCTCCGCGCAGTAGCCGATGACCGCGGTAAGACCCAGCTCATCCTTCTTGGAATCAAGCGTCTCAAACGCAGCCTTCATGGATTCCGGTCCGGTGATGGATGCAGGATCAATTCCGGCCTTCTCAAGAAGATCCGCGTTGTACGCAAGGCCGATCGCCTCAGTCGTATACGGGAAGCCTACGAGGCCGTCGGTGCCGATATAGCCCGCGTCCGTATCCTTTGCCCACTCGCAGTCGCTCTGGTCCACAAGAAGGCCGTCCCAGTTTGCGAAGTCTGCCTCCGAACCGCAGACAAAGATATCCGCGACGCCGGTGCCCTGGTACTGCTTCTTCAGTTCATCCTGAATGTTCACGCCGCCGCCCATGGATTCGATCTCCACATGGACACCGGTCTCTTCCTCGTACTTTGCCGCCGCTTCCTTCAGAGCCGCGTCAACCTCGATCTTGCCGTTGACAAGACGCAGGGACTCGCCGTCGGCAAATGCTGTCACAGTAAGGGCAGATGCCATAACACCGGCTGCCAAGAGAGTGAGAATCTGTTTTTTCATACTTTCCTCCTTCAGTTTGACATGTAAAACACGTTCTTCCAGCTGCAGAAGGAGCCAAACCATAATGAGAATAAAAGATTCCTTCTGCGCTTAACACATTCGCTATCATAACATCATTTGTTTAAATGAGCAATAGCCACAGACACTTTTTCTTCTGATTCCTCAGATCCGCACAACAAAACTCTCATACGGCTGTATAAGAGGATCCGATGCTTCCGTGCGGCCGGAATTGGAGATCAGGATCTGTCCGTGGATGAACTCATCCGGAACCGGGTAGATGCGCTCCTGATCCGAGAAGCTGCATACGACAAGCAGCTTCTCGCTGCCGAGCGTCCTCGTGTAGATAAACAGGTCCGGATCATCCTTCTCCAGAAGCTCATAGGTCCCGTCCACGATAACGTCATACTGCCTGCGCAGCGCGATCAGCTTCTGGTAGTAATGAAATACCGAATCCTCTCTCTCCAGTTCTTCCTTTGCATTGATCTTCTTATAGTCCGGATTGACCATCAGCCAGGGGGTTCCGGTCGTAAATCCGGCATTCACGCTGTCGTCCCACTGCATCGGCGTCCTGGCATTGTCGCGGCTCTGCCTGCGCACAGCCTCAAGAGCCTGCTCCTTAGTCAGAAGACCTTTCTCAATGAAGGCTGTGACATTTCCCATGGTTTCGATGTCATTGATCTGGTCCAGGCTCTCCCACCTGCAGTTCGTCATCCCCAGTTCCTGTCCCTGGTACACATAGGGAGTCCCCTTCATCATATGCAGGCAGGTCGCCAGCATCTTCGCGCTTTTCTCACGGAACGCGTCACTGTCATTGCCCCAGCGGGAGACGCTGCGCGGCTGGTCATGGTTTTCAAAGTACAGGGAGTTCCACGCCTCACCCTCCATGGCCGTCTGCCATTTTGTGAGGTTTTCCCTGAACTGAGGAAGGGACACCTTCCCGAGACCGTACCGGCCGAGCACCGGATCGAAATCCAGGCTCACGTGTTCAAACTGAAAACACATATTCAGCTCTTTTCCGGAGAGGCTCGCATACCGCTTCGCCTCCTCCAGCGTGACACCCGATGTCTCACCCACCGTCATGATGTCATACCTGGAAAGCACACGGCGGTTCATCTCCTGCAGATACTCATGGACATGCGGCCCGTTGGCCGAAATATTGAACGTCGCGAATCCCCCCGCTTCCGCAGGCGCGTCCGGCATCCCCTCCGGCTTGGAGATCAGGCTGATCACATCCATGCGGAACCCGTCAATTCCTTTCTTCAGCCACCAGTCCATCATGGAGAATACTTCATCCCGCACCTTCGGGTTCTCCCAGTTCAGATCCGGCTGCTTCTTCGAAAACAGATGGAGGTAATACTGGCCGGAAGCCTCATCAAACTTCCATGCGCTGCCCCCGAAGCAGGAGCCCCAGTTGTTGGGCTCTTCTCCATTTTCCTTCGGGTCACGCCAGATATAATAATCCCTGTAAGGATTATCCCGCCCCTTCAGGGCCTCCTGAAACCATCTGTGCTCGTCGGACGTATGATTGACCACCAGGTCCATGACAATCTTCAGCCCCAGGCTGTGGGCCGTCTCAAGCATCTCATCAAAGTCTTCCATTGTACCGAACTCGGGATTGATTGCCTGATAGTCGCTGATGTCATAGCCATTATCGTCATTTGGAGACTGATACACCGGAGAAAGCCAGATCACATCTACGCCAAGCTCCTTAATATAGGGCAGGCGCTTCGTGATGCCGGGGATATCGCCGATCCCGTCCCCGTTGCTGTCCATAAAGCTGCGCGGATAAATCTGGTAAACAACGCTCCGCTGCCACCATTTCTGACTCATGAATATACTCCTTTCCTGAAGCCGGTTTTTCTCCGGATTCATCACTTCACATTACAAAACTGCTCCATTCCTCAGAAGGGCGCAGCTATTCTTCTTAATGCTCATCTGCACCCAGGAACAACAGCCTGCCAGGGCGCAGGCATCCGTCTGTCTTCATCTGCTTCCCAGGACAACAGCCTGCCAGGGCGCGAGCGTCAGCCTCTCTTCATGAAGCTGCACATCCGGCAGATTGCTGAGCAGGACCTTCCTGACGTCTTCCGGCAGTGTGATCGTGGCCGGAGCTGCCTGCATGTTGACCGCGACCAACACATCCGGGGTACTCTCTTCAATACCGCTGACATACCCCTTTTCCACGCTCTTCCTCCGGTAGGCCATCAGATTCCTCACCTCCGGCATATACGGCTCCAGCTGTCCGTATACGAAAGTATCCTTATATACAGGGTCTTTCCTGAGCGCGGCCAGCTTCTGGTAAAAATACCAGACCGAGTCCGGATCAGCAAGGTTTCCCTCCACATTGATGGCCGTATAGTTCTCATTTTCCATCTGCCAGGGCGTCCCCTCCGTAAAACCCGCATGCGGCTGAGAAGACCACTGCATGGGTGTTCTGGCGTTGTCACGGCTGTACTTTGATATGGCCGCGAAAGCCTGCTCCCTGGTACATCCGGCGTCCAGCGCTGTCCTGAACTGGTCGATAGCGCCGATATCGAGCATTTCCTCTTCCGAGTGAAAGACCTTGTTCTCCATGCCGATCTCCTGCCCCTGATAGATGAAGGGGATGCCCCGAAGCAGGAAATAAGCGCAGGCAAGCGCCTTCTTGCTCACATCACTAAGCTCCCCGGCAGGTATGTAGCGGCTGACTCCGCGGGACTGATCGTGGTTTTCAATGATGTTGGACAGAAAACCTGTCAGACCGATCCTGGTCTGTGCATGGAATACACATCTCTTGTAGTCCTCGCCCACGCAGGGTTTCCGGTCATAGAAGCCTTTCTCACTCCTTCCGAAATGATCCTCCTCAAAGTCAAACATGGTCGAAAAGTATCCGCCCTCTCCGATATAGTCGGGGATCTCTTCCTCCTTCTCTCCATCGACTTCCCCCACGGTGAACGCGCCATACTTCGAGAATGTTCTCTCCTGCATTTCCGACAGGAACTCACCGATCCCGGATGCGTCCTTCAGCATATTGAAAAGAGATGTAAGGCCGTCCTCCCGGTCAGGCGCATAGTTTTGAAACACAGCCGGTTTCTTTATGTTGACAATCGCGTCAATTCGGAAACCGCCCAGCCCCTTTTCCAGCCACCAGTTGATATTCCTGTACACTTCCTCCCGCACGCGCTCATTTTCCCAGTTGAGGTCCGGCTGTTTTTTATGAAAAACATGCAGATAGACCAGATCCGGATGACCCGGCAGATCATCCCAGGCCGGTCCGCCGAAATAGGACCGCCAGTTGGTGGGCAGTTCCCCGTTCTCACCCTTTTTCCGGATGTAGAAATACTTCCCGTACTCTCCGTCCGGATCCTCACAGGCTTTCCGGAACCACTCATGCTCATCGGAACAGTGATTGACCACCAGGTCCATCAGGACAGACATATCCCTCTTCTTCGCTTCCGCGATCAGCTCCTCCATATCCTCCATCGTGCCGAACCGGGGATCGATCGCGTAGTAATCAGAGATGTCATACCCCTCATCCGCCAGGGGAGACTGATAGACCGGGGACAGCCAGATGATGTCGACGCCCAGTTCCTTCAGATAATCCAGCTTTGCCGTCACACCTTTTATATCTCCGATCCCGTCGCCGTTTGTATCATAAAAGCTCTTCGGATAAACCTGATATACTATTTTATCGTGCCACCATTTGCGTTCCATTTTCCCGCCTCCGTATTTCAGCTCTTCTATAAACGTCAGTCATCCTGACATTTCTGACTGTCGCACCGGGAAGTACAGCGAGTCAGATCAGCTCATCTGCCGCGGCAGTATCACATACAGATACGACGGGCGAAGCCAGACTGCATCTGTGCATCCCGCTTCGTCCGCCGTCCATTTCCATCCTGCCATGTCAAGGTATGCCAAAGGCAATTACAAATGCTATAAAATATCATCGCGCACTCTGGCGCAGCCTGGCCGATGGTGGAATCGATACCTCAGCCGTAACAGTATCACAGCCTTGTCTGTGCCAGCAGCTTTACTTCATCCAGGGTCGGCATCACGCGCAGCGCGCCCTTCCTTGTCGTGATCAGGGAAGCCGCCGCGTTCGCGTAAGTGAGCAGCTCCGTCAGATTCTCCTTAGTCAGGTTGTCGAGCCCGTACTTCAGGACCGTGTGGATCGAGGTCGCGCAGAAGGTGTCTCCCGCGCCGGTGGTCTCGATCGTATTCTCCTGAAGGAACGGGGCCGCCTCCACGCGCATGCCCCTGTAATACGCCCTGCTGCCTTCCCTGCCGAGGGTGATCAGGATCAGCGGGATATGATACTTCTCTTCAAGCATCGCGGCGCCCCTGTCGTAGTCGTCTGTCCCGCACATGAACTCTACTTCGTTGTCGGAGATCTTCAGCAGATCACACCTGCCGAGACCGTATTCAATCTCCGCCCTCGCGTCGTCCAGGCTCTTCCACAGCGGTTCCCTGAGATTGGGATCAAATGAGATCACCGCTCCGGCCTCTTTCGCCACATCGATGGCATACCGGGTCGCTTCCCGCACGCCGGGATGCGTGGAGGAAAGGGTTCCAAAATGGAATACCTTCGTATTTCGCAGAAGATCCGTGTCCACCTCATCCTTCGTCAGCATCATGTCCGCTCCGGGATCCCGGTAGAAAGAAAAATCCCTGTCCCCGTCCTCGAAGGTCTGGACAAATGCCAGCGTGGTATGCACCTTATCATCCACGATGATCGCCTTTGTATCGATGCCGCAGCTTCCCACAGCCTCAAGCAGAAGACGGCCGAACATGTCCTTTCCGACCTTTCCGATAAACGCGGTCTTCCTGCCATAATTCTGCAGCATGGACATTACATTTCCGGGTGCTCCGCCCGGATTCACCTCAAGCAGGGGATTCCCCTGCGCGCTCAATCCGTTTTCGGTAAAGTCGATCAGGAGTTCACCGAGCGCCACTACATCGTACTCTTTATTCATGTCTTCCTCCAAATCCTGTCTTCCGGAAAAATGCTCTCTCCGGAAATTACACTGCCTTCCAGAGTATTCTACCGTATTCATCATATTTAAACAAGGGATTATTGAAATGAATCCGGCCAGTGGGGAGGCCACGCGTGCCTGCAGGGCGTATCGGAGGGCCGCTCGCGCTTATGTCCTCGCGTAGCGGTACTAAGCTTGCGTCTCTCGCAAGCGAGAGCCGCGAGCTAAGTACCGAC
>ONVT01000275.1 GCA_900321365.1 uncultured Eubacteriales bacterium
GTCGGTACTTAGCTCGCGGCTCTCGCTTGCGAGAGACGCAAGCTTAGTACCGCTACGCGAGGACATAAGCGCGAGCGGCCCTCCGATGCGCCCCTCACGCCCAGGCTCCCCGCCCCGCGGACTCGCATGGCTCAACAGCAACTTCTCTTTGAGCCTGACATGTGGTATACTTCGATTGGGAACGAATCAATATATGGAAACGCGGAAGGAAAAAGGCGCGGATGCCGGAACAGGAAAAGATCCACCTGATGATCAGGCTTGCGATGCTTGAGAGAAGCAGCGGGAAACAGATAAGAAAGGCCGGGACCACCAGCAGGATTGACCTTGTCACGAACCCGGCATGGAGATGGGGATTCGTCGTAACACTCCTCTTTTTTGCCGCGGCCGGGATCTTCGCGGCACTGAACACGGATATGGTTCTGGACGTGGTCGCGAAAGACCAGACGAAGAACCTGATCATGATCGTCCTGATCGCATGGCTGAGCCTTCTGGCTGTGACGGTCGTGACCGCCCTGGCCTTGTCATCTGCGAGGACACGAAAGAATCTGGAGCTTAGAGAGAAGTATCAACAGATGCTGAAGCAGCTCGAAAGGACAGGCCGGATGACGGAGAGATATGACAGACCAGGACAGATGGATCCGGGCAGGGATGACCTGTGGGAGGAGCCTTCCGGGCACAGGCGCCGCGCCGGCCGGAATTATGAGGAAGAAGACCTGGACTACAGGCATATGCAGGTCCTGGAGTTCGAGGATGACGAGTACTGTTACTATGTGGAAGCTGTGCCGAAAAGAATCCAAGGAGGAAGGCGCGGATGATTTCGTGGGTCAATGCCTTCATAACAAGGATCAATACCTATCTTACGCGGCTGAACCTGCCCAATAACATGACGCTGACCCTGATCGACATCCTGGAGATCCTGATCCTGGCCTGGCTGGTCTACCGGCTCCTGAACTGGATCAAGAGCTCCCACGCATGGACGCTGCTGCGGGGTATCATGGTGATCGCGCTTGCTCTCATTGTCATCTACGTGCTGCAGATGGACACACTGATCTACATTATCAATCAGGGACTGAGCATTGCGATCATCACCCTGGTCGTCGTATTCCAGCCGGAGCTGAGGAAGGTTCTGGAATCGCTGGGTGAGCGGGAGCTCCTGAACCATTCCATCCTGTTCGGATCTTCGAGAAACAACTATTCAAGCAGGTTTTCGGACCGGACACTGGATGAGCTTGTGAGGGCGTCTCTCGAGATGTCAGCCGAGCGCACGGGTGCTTTGATTGTCATTGAGCAGAATGAAAACCTGAGGGAGTATGAGCGGACCGGGATCGAGATCGACGCCCTGGTTACCAGCCAGCTCCTGATCAATATTTTTGAGCACAATACACCGCTTCATGACGGCGCGGTGATCATCCGCGGGGACCGGGTTACGGCGGCGACCTGCTATCTTCCTCTGTCCGACAACAAGTCCCTGTCGAAAGCGCTCGGCACCAGGCACCGTGCCGGCGTGGGCGTGTCAGAGGTGACAGATTCCCTGACGATCATCGTGTCGGAAGAGACAGGCGGTATTTCCATTGCGTACAGGGGTTCACTCCAGCGCTCGGTCACGGAGATGATTCTCAGGGACCGCCTGATTGAGGCACAGAACAAGTCTGCCGCAGGGCGCAGGAAGATTCCTTTCAACAGGAGGGCAAGGTAATGGGACGTAAGATCCGTAATGCCCTTCTGGGCAATCTGTGGCTGAAGCTTTTGTCTCTTCTGATCGCCATCTTCATCTGGATCATGGTTACGAATGCGAACAACCCGGTCAGAACCACCCTGTTCTCGGGCGTTCCGATCACGATCGTCAACCAGGATTCGGTTGCGGACATCGGCAAGGTCATCGAGGCACAGGGAAGCGGAACCGTGACGCTGAAGGTCACGGAGAAGCGTTCTGTCCTGGAGCAGCTCAACCGGGACGGCTCTGACTTTTATGTGGAAGCGGATATGAACAACATCACGGACCTGAACACGGTGCCGCTCACCGTGTCATGCGCCAATTCTGCGGTGACGTGGGATGAGATCGAGGTCACGCCGTCCAGCCTGAAGGTGACGCTGGAGGACAAGGTTGAGCAGACCTTTGTTGCCACTGTCGCGGCGGAAGGCGTCCCCGCAGCCGGCTGGGAGGTCGGCACATGTACGATCAAAGAGGGAAAGAATATCATCATCGCGGGTCCCGGCTCCCTGATCAGGATCATCAACCAGGTTGTCGCCCCGATATCAGTGGACGGAATGTCGGAGGATGCCTCTGTCCCGAGCACACTGAAGATCTATGACAAGAACGGGGACCAGTTCACGGACGCCCAGATGGCAAGCCTGGAATTCAAGGATGAAAGCGGCAATGTGCTCACAAACCATACGGTTGAAGTTCTGGTGGATCTGTGGAGAATCCGCACGGACATTCCGCTGAGGGTACAGACGGTCGGCAGCCCTGCGTGGGGATACCGTGTGTCTGGAATCCTGACCATTCCGGAGACCATCAGTATCGCCGGAACCGAGGAAGCGCTGGGTGCGCTTGGCGCCATGTTTGAAGTGAAGGATCCGGTTGATGTTACCGGTGCCTCAGAGAATGTTACGACTGAAATTGACCTGACGACAACGTTTGCGGAGATGACCGGAGTGAAGCTGCTCTCGGGTGCGGATCCGTATGTCCAGGTAGAGGTCTCGATCGAGGCGAACGGCGATGTGACGCTTCCGATTCCTCTCAGCTCGATCAGCTTTGTGAATAAGCCGGAGGGAATGGATCTGGTCTTCACCCCGGCGGACGAGGTACAGGTAAAGGTGCACGCTCTCTCGGAGGATGCCCAGAAGCTTTCCGCCGAGGCGCTTGTCCTGAACGTGGATCTGGCCGCATGCGCCCAGGAGGGGAGCTTTGAGATACCGGTCCAGGTTACGCTTCCGGAAGGATATGAGCTTGCTTCGGATGTCACTCTCACAGTTGTATCTACGAGGCAGGCTGTGCAGACGGAGGGCGACGCGGGATGATCGAGAAAAAGATTTTTCTTGGCTGGTCGGACGGACTGCTTTTAAGGTCTGCCGGAGAGATCTGCAGACAGGCTATGCAGTACCGCTGCAAAAGTGAGCTGGTGATCGGAGAGGAGCATTACAATCTCAGGAGCGTGCTCAGTGTGCTCAGCGCGCAGGTGAGTTCAGGGAAGGACGCCGTTCTGCGCTGTGACGGAATTGATGAAGTGGATGCGGCACCGGCCCTGGCATGCCTTCTTGAGGAGGCTCTCGAAAAGCATCGGCAAGGATAAAAGCTGTTCCCGGAGAGTTGGTTCATGGACAGAGAGAGATACAAACGCCTGATCATGTTTTTCGCTTCCCTGCTTGTGATCGGGCTGCAGACGGCAAACTTCGCGTATGTCTGGTTTACCGAATACAATCGCCGGTCTGTCATACAGATTTTCTACTGGAGGCGGGGCAACTGGGTTCTGATCGGTCTGTACGCCCTGATCGTCTTCCTGATGTCGAAACTGTTCGGCGCGCTCAAGGTCGGATATATGCGCGTTCAGGATGTGATCATAGCGCAGATCTGCGCTGTTCTCTGCACGAATATCATCGCTTATGTCCAGCTTGCCCTGATCGGGCGCTGGAAGTTTTTAGACCACATAGTCCCCATGCTGAAGCTGACCGCGGTCAACCTGGTGCTGGTGATTCTGTGGGTCATTTTCATGCGGTGGATCTACAACACGATCTATCCGCCCAAGTCGGTGATCCTGATCTACGACCAGCACAATCCGGAGAAGCTTCTGAAGAACATCGCCTCACGCAGGGATAAGTACCAGATTGCGGAGGCAGTGCCGGTGGCCCGGGGAATCGACTATATCAGGAGCCATATCCTGAACCACGAGGCCTGTATCGTGGGTGACATTCCATCCCATGAGAGGAACCTTCTCGTCAAATACTGTTTCGAGAAGGGAGTGCGATGCTACTGCAGCCCGAAGATCTCGGATATCATGCTCATGGGCGCGGAGAAGATCCATATGTTCGATACCCCGCTCCTTCTGATGCGGAACAGGGGGATCAGCGTGGAACGGCAGTTTATAAAGAGGCTGCTGGATATCGTGGTATGCGTGATCCTTGCCGTCGTCCTGTCCCCGCTGCTGCTTCTGATCGCTCTCTGTGTAAAGCTGTATGACAGGGGGCCGGTTTTTTACCGGCAGGAGCGGCTGACACAGTACGGAAAGGTCTTTCTGATCATCAAGTTCCGGTCCATGCGGGTGGATTCCGAGACAGTAAGCGGGGCGAGGCTTGCCGCGAAGGGGGATTCGAGAATCACCCCGGTGGGAAGAGTCCTGCGCAAGATTCATTTCGATGAGCTTCCCCAGCTGTTCAATATCATCAAAGGAGACATGTCGATTGTGGGTCCCAGGCCGGAACGTCCGGAGATCGCCGCCCAGTATGAGAAGGAGATTCCGGAATTCTCATACCGGCTGAAGGTCAAGGCCGGACTGACCGGCTACGCCCAGGTGTATGGAAAATACAATACCAAGCCGTATGATAAGTTGAAGCTGGACCTGACTTATATCGAGAATTACTCCCTGCTCCTGGATCTCCAGCTGGTCGCGACAACCGTGAAGATCCTGTTCCAGAAGGAAAACACGGAGGGAGTGGAAGCATCGCAGAAGACGGCGTCAGTAAAAGACGGTGGTTCTGCCTGTGATCAGGAGATGCTGGAGAGGGAAGTGGAGCAGACCATCCTCGAGCTGAAGATGGAGGAGCACCAGATTCTTTCTCCGCCGGGCTCTCTGGAAGTGACCTATGAGGACGCGGCGGCTCTTCCGAAGGGAGTCAGGGCGAAGGATGTCGCCGCGCCGCATCTTCCGGGGCTTCTTGTCTCCGTCATCATCCCGCTGTACAACAGCGCCTCCACCCTGAAGGCCGCCATTGACTCTGCCCTTGCGCAGGATATGCATTTTGAGTCTGCAGACCGGATCGGGAAGGGAAGTATCCAGGAGATGGAGATCCTGGTGGTGGACGACAATTCCACGGATGACCCGGACAGCGTCATGAAGGAGTACGAATCGGATCCGCGCGTGATCTATCTTCACAACAGGGACCGGCTTGGCGCGGCAAAGAGCCGGAACAGGGGCGTGCTGCTTGCCAGGGGGAAGTATGTCGCCTTCCTGGACTCCGATGATATCTGGAGAGAAGATAAGCTGAAGAAGCAGTTTGCCAGGATATTCAGGACCGGAGATGTGCTGTGCTGTACCGGGAGGGAGCTGATCCGTCCGGACGGGAGCAAGACCGGGAAGGTGATCGGGGTAAAACCGATCCTGACCTACAAGGACCTGCTGATCGACAATCAGATTAACTGCTCCTCTGTTGTGATGCTTACGGAGGTTGCCAGGCGCTATCCCATGGTGCATGAGGACTCACACGAGGATTACATCACATGGATGAGCGTCCTGAACCGCTATGACGAGGTCTGCGCGGTTAATGAGCCCCTGCTTTTATACCGTGTCTCCAATACCGGGAAGAGCGGAGGAAAGCTGAAGAGCGCGAAGATGCGTTACCGCGCTTACCGCTATCTGGGGTTCGGGCGGGTAAAAAGCGCATGTCTGTTTGTCGGTTACGCAGTCCGCGGCGTGATCAAGTACGCGGGGGCATGAGAGGCACGTGAGAAGGGAATGCTGAAATATCTGGTCACTGAGCGGCGTCTGATCTGGCCGCTCGCAAAGAATGATTTCCGAAAGAAGTTTGCCGGCTCCTACCTGGGCGTCGTGTGGGCGCTGGTCCAGCCGGTGGTGACCGTCCTGGTCTACTGGTTCGTATTCCAGGTCGGCCTGAGGCAGACTTCCACGGTGGGCGGCGTGCCGTTCATTCTGTGGATGCTTGCCGGGCTTGTTCCGTGGTTTTATTTCAATGACGCCCTGATGGGAGGGACGAAATCCCTGATTGAGTACAGTTATCTGGTAAAGAAGGTTGTCTTCCGGATTGAGATCCTTCCGATCGTGAAGGCGGTCAGCGCGCTGTATGTGCATGCCTTTTTTGTGGCTCTGACATGGATCCTGTTCTGCGTGTACGGCAGGTTTCCCGGACTGTTCACCTTCCAGGCCGTCTATTACACATTCTGCATGTTTCTCATGGTCCTGAGCCTGAGCTACGCGACCAGCGCCATCACGGTCCTGTTCAGGGATATGGAACAGCTGGTGGCGATCGTGCTCCAGATCGGGGTCTGGGCGACACCCATCATGTGGAATCTGTCCTCGATCGGCCTTCCGAAGTGGCTTGTGATCGTATTCAAGCTGAACCCGATGTATTACATCGTATACGGATACCGCGACACCTTCGTCTATCACAGGGGATTCTGGGAGCACCCGCTTCTGGGCGTGTATTTCTGGGCATTTACGGCGCTCGTCTACCTGTGGGGCGTGAAGACCTTCCGCAGGAGCAGGGGGCACTTCGCCGACGTTTTGTAGTACGGTGGGATGAGCACAAGTGATTTCACGACAGTTCCTTACAGGGACATGACTATAACAGAATCGAAGAACAGGGAACCGTTCATACGCATGGAAAGCATGAAAGAATCGAAGAACAGGGAACCGGTCATACGTGTGGAAA
>ONVT01000274.1 GCA_900321365.1 uncultured Eubacteriales bacterium
CCTACCGGAGGAGCCGGGGTGGCCTTGCCTGCCGGGATCTGCAGCTTGATATAGCCTGTTACTTTCTTTGCCATGATTATGCCTCCTTGTGGTTCTGGCGGGATGTCCCTCCCACACTTAATTCAATTTCGCGACATCTGCGAAGTCCATGCTGACAGGAGCGCCATTCATGAACTCGGGGATGCTGATCTTCACGGTTCTTCTGGACTCATCGATCTCACGTACTTCGCCGATCGTATTCACCCAGACTCCATTCGTCACACGGACAGAATCGCCGACTTCGAAGTCAACCTCTGTCACCGGAGCCCGTACTCCGAGATTCATCATCTCTTCCTCACTGAGCGGAACCGGCTTGGTCGGCTCTGAACCGACAAATCCCGTGACGCCGCGGGTATTGCGGACGATATACCAGTTGTCTTCGTTCATGATCATATGGACGAATACATATCCCGGGAAGAGCTTCTTATTCACTAGTTTCGCCTGGGCAGCCTTCTTCGGCTTCGGCGGAATGCGCTCTCCCTCTTCGGTATACTGCACCTGATCGGATCCCTCATCTTCACTCTTCTTGATCTCGAGCACCTCCTGGGTCGGTACGCGGACCTCCAAGATCTGATCCTCCAGGTGTCTGTTCTTGATCGTCTTGTCCAGATTTGCCTTCACCTTGTTCTCATATCCGGAATAGGTGTGGCAGACATACCAATTAGCCTGTGCCATGAAAAATCTTTCTCCCTGTTTTTCCCTGCCTGGTTCTGTCCGATCAGAACAGTCCAAGCAAAAAATCGATGCCGTTCTGGATCAGGAAGTCCAGGATTGCAATGATGACTCCGAGGACAACCGAAACGACTGTGACCGTGATGGTCTTCTTGACCAGATCATCTCTGGTAGGCCAGATGATCTTATGCCATTCTGCCTTGACACCGTTCCACCAGGTTCTGGTCCTTGAAACCTGTTGTTTCTCTGCCATGTTATCTCCCTCTCATCACCCGTTACTTTGTTTCCTTGTGCATCGTATGCTTCTTGCAGAACGGGCAGTACTTTCTGACTTCCATCCTCTCGGGATGGTTCTTCTTTTCCTTTGTCAGGTTATAGTTCCTGCGCTTGCATTCCGTGCACGCCAATGTGATTCGTGTACGCAAAACTTCCACCTCGCCTTTCTATCAATGTCGCAGACGGCAGCCGCCTATCTCTGCCTTCCGGGCGCTTCCGGACGCACTCCAAGAAGGACCCGTTTTTCCATACGCCCGCCAATTATAGCACCGCCCCAATGGCGAGTCAAGGATAATGTTGCACTCAATGGTACTCAATTTCCATCAGCGTAAGACCCTCGGGGCGCGCGGTGTCTCCCGCGCGGGAGCGGTCCTTTGCCTCGAGGATCTCCTTCATCTCCCCGGCTTCGATCAGCCCTCCGCCGATCTGGAAAAGGGTACCGACGATGATCCGCACCATATTGTAGAGGAATCCGTTCCCGGAGATCATGACCGTGATCATATCCCCGTCCCTGGTCACATCGCACCGGTAGATCGTCCGCACATGGTTCGGGCGGTCCGGTTTTGCGGTGCAGAACGAACTGAAATCATGCTCGCCGACCAGGCACTGTGCCGCCTGGTGCATTTTCCCGGCATCAAGTGCATAATAATAGTAGGTGGAATATCGGGATACAAGCGGGTTCGGGATCGGCCGGTTCCAGATCTGGTAGCGGTATGTCTTCGTCGTATCACAGAACCGCGGATGAAAATCATCCCCCACATGTACGGATTCCTGCACACGGATATCAGACGGGAGCCTCGTGTTGACCGCGAGCGCGATCTTCTCAATGGGCATGCGCGCTGTTGTGTCGAACACTGCGACGTTGCCCAGGGCATGTACTCCGGCGTCCGTCCTGCTGGCGCCCAGGACATGGATCTCCTCTCGCAGGAGATCCGAAAGATGGCGGTTCAGCTCGGCCTCGATCGTATCCCCCTCCGGCTGGACCTGCCATCCATGGTAGTTTGTCCCGTCATATGCAACTGTCAGTTTTACTCGTCTTTTCATTCCGTTTTTTCTTTTTTGGATTATGGCAGGAACGGCAGGCTGATCTTCACGTATTTCCATACAAGGAACATCATCACCAGGTATCCGGCTATGATCAGGTAAGCGATGATATCCCTTCGCCGGTAAATGAGCGGGTTCATCTTCGTGCGTCCCTCGCCGCCGTGGTAACCCCGCGCCTCCATGGCCATCGCCAGGTCATTTGCGCGGCGAAAAGCGGAGACAAACAGGGGAACAAGAAGCGGAATCAGCGCTTTCGCGCGGCGGATCAGGCTGCCGGACTTGAAGTCGGCGCCCCTTGCCTGCTGCGCGACCATGATGCGGTTAGCTTCATCCATCAGAATCGGGATGAAGCGAAGCGCGATGCTCATCATCATGGCAATCTCGTGAACAGGCACATGAAGACGTTTCATCCATCTCAATCCGGTCTCCATGCCATCAGTAAGCTGGTTGGGCGTCGTCGTCAGCGTCATGATGCCGGAGCCGATGATCAGCAGGCTCAGCCGGCAGGCCATGTGAATCGCCATCTTTATGCCCTGCGCGGTGATCTGGAATATCCCGATTTTCAGAACCGGATCACCCGGCGTCAGGAAGAGGTTGAACAGGGCCGTCACCACCATCAGAATAAGGATCGCTCTCAGCCCCCGCAGGATAAATCTGAAGGGTACGGTCGACAGGACAGTCACAACAACGAGAGCCGTAGCTGCGGCCAGATAGGATGCGGTCGACCCAAACGCAAACAGGCCGATGATGAACACCAGTGTTCCCATCAGCTTCACGCGGGGATCCAGCCTGTGCAGGATAGAATCGCCCGGATAGTATTGGCCAAGCGTAATATCTTTCAGCATTTCTTATCCAAGACAAGCAAGCCAGTCAGGTTATTCATTGACAGGCCCTGAGGATCTCGGCCGCCGCCGCGTCAATCGTCGCTGCGGACGGGTCCACATTCCATCCTCTCTCACGAAGCGCCGACATGACATAGGAAACCTGCGGGGCGGCGAGGCCGATCTCCTCGAGTTCCTTCACATGGACAAAGATCTTTTCCGGCGCATCGTCCCAGCAGATCTTCCCTTTGTCCAGCACGACAATTCTGCTGACATAATCAGCCACATCCTCCATGCTGTGCGAGATAAGGACGATGGAGATTCCCTTCTCCCCGTGGAGCCTCTTCAGGAAATCCAGGATCTCATTCCTGCCTCCGGGATCCATGCCCGCCGTCGGCTCATCAAGTACCAGGATCTCAGGGGTCATCGCCAGAATCCCTGCAATCGCCGCTTTTCTTTTCTGGCCGCCTGACAGCTCGAAGGGGCTTCTCTTCTCGAAGCTCTCGTCCAGTCCCACAATGCGCATCGCCTCCCTTGCCTTCCCGGCTGCCTCGTCCGCGGACAGGCCCTGATTCTTCGGGCCAAAGGAGACATCCGAGAGCACATCTGACTCGAAGAGCTGATACTCCGGATACTGGAACACCAGGCCGACACGACAGCGCAGGTCCTTCAGGGGATAATGATCCGCCGTGATATCCTGTCCGTCGGCAAGCACCTTTCCCTCCGTTGGCAGGAGGAGTCCGTTCAGATGCTGGACCAGCGTGGATTTTCCGGAACCGGTATGGCCGATCATTCCGATGAATTCGCTATCCCCGATCGTCATGCTGACATCGTCCAGCGCCCTGGTCTCAAAAGGTGAACCCGGATTATAGACATAGGATACATGTTCAAGCTTCAGTTCCATGGATTTCCCCGGTATTCTTCAGATGCTCCAGCGCATCGGTCAGCTCCTGCACAGTCAGGATGCCATCCGGAAGGTTAAGACCTCCCTGTTTCAGTTTCCACGCGAGCGCCGTGACTTGCGGAACATCCATTTTACAGCTTCTCAGCTCCTTCACTCTGGAGAAAATTCCCCTGGGAGTCCCGCTCATCACGATCTTTCCCTGATCCATCACAAAAACCCTGTGCGCATGGATCACTTCTTCCATATAATGAGTGATCAGGATCACCGTGATCTTTTCTTTTTCATTCAGCTCACGTACGGTGCGGATGACTTCCGCCCTCCCGCCCGGATCCAGCATGGCAGTGGGTTCGTCGAGGACGATGCACTTCGGCCGCATGGCGATTACGCCGGCGATCGCCACCCGCTGCTTCTGTCCTCCGCTCAGACGGTTCGGGGACGAGGAACGCATCTCCCACATTCCGACGGATTTCAGCGCATCTTCAACCCTCTTCCAGATTTCTTCCGTCGGAACGCCCATGTTCTCGGGACCGAATCCCACATCCTCCTCAACCACGGAAGCGATGATCTGGTTATCCGGGTTCTGGAAAACCATCCCCGCACTCTGCCGGATCTTCCAGATGCTGTTCTCATCGCTGGTGTTGTATCCGTCCACATACAGGGTGCCGCCGTCGGGAACCAGGAGCGCATTCAGGTGTCTTGCCAGGGTCGACTTACCGGATCCGTTGTGTCCCAGGATGGCAATGAACTGCCCGCTCTCCACCTCCAGGTCCACGCCGTCCAGAGCGGCGAAGTTCCCTTCGGGCCTTCCATCTTTGTCATAAATCGTATAGTGGTAGGACAGGTCATGTCCGTCGATCATTTTCCCGCTTCTCATCACAATTCCTCTCCGCAGGCAGTGCAAGTCACACCCCGCCCATATTACACGCTGCATGTGCTTCATGCAACAAAAACCGTAATTCGTGATATAGTATGAGAGGAAATGCGTTACAAGTCACACCTCAGCCGCGGGGGTGGCGGGGGGGTAACTTGTAACAGGAAATAACGCGCTCAAAAATGATCTCAGAAAGGAACTACGATTATGGCACAGAATCCAGTTGTAACGATTACGATGGAGAACGGGGCAGTCATCAAGGCGGAGCTTTACCCGGAGATGGCGCCGAACACGGTGAATAACTTCCTGTCACTGGCAGGGAAGGGATTCTATGACGGCCTGATCTTCCACCGGGTGATCTCCGGTTTCATGATCCAGGGCGGCGATCCGCAGGGCACCGGCATGGGCGGCCCGGGGTATTCAATCAAAGGTGAGTTCCGGAAGAACGGTTTCCGGGAGAACACGCTCCGGCATACGGAAGGCGTCCTGTCGATGGCCCGCGCGCAGAATCCGAACTCTGCGGGCTCGCAGTTTTTCATCATGCACAGGGACGCGCCTCACCTGGACGGTCAGTACGCCGCCTTCGGAAAGGTCACGGAAGGAATGGATGTGGTGAACGCCATTGCCTCGGTCGAGACTGACTACAGCGACCGTCCGATGGACGATCAGAGGATCGCGTCCATGACGGTCGAGACGTTCGGCGTCAACTATCCAGAGCCGGAGAAGGTCTGAAAAGATATTTCATGACATCCCTGCAGCAACATACAGCCTCCGTTCCGGGTGAGTCTCACAGAGAGCGGTGCCTGAGTCCATAGCCTGTGCCGGATCATCAATGTCCGGACGCTTCGCCGGCACGAACCCCAGCTTCCCGGCCAGAGCCAGGGAGGGGGCATTTTTCTCGTCGATCATGGCGTACACTTCATCGAGTTCCAGACGGGTGAAAGCAAAGTCCAGAATCGCGCGGCAGGCTTCAAAAGCGTAGCCCTTTGACCGGAACCTTTTGTCGATCAGGTAGCCGAGTTCAATCCTGCCCAGAGGGGAATCCTCGTCGCCGATGGGCTGCAGACCGCACCAGCCGATCACCTCGCCGCTCTTTTTCAGGACAACGCTGCACAGCCCAATGCCAAAGACGGAGTATACGGTATGGATGTAAGCGAGATATTTCTCCAGCTCCTCATCTTCATTCAGGCTGACAGAGGTAAGGATACTGTCTGTTTTACCGGATTTCTCATCTGAGGATCCGGTCTGCGCATCGCTCCCGCACTCGGACAGCAGCATAGCATAAATCCGGGAGAAGTCCCTTCCAGAACTCTCCCGGATTGTCAGTCTGTCCGTATGGATCGTGATCAAACCAGCTCCAGCACGACTTCCATCGCGCCATCGCCTCTTCTCTGACCGATCTTGATGATACGTGTATAACCGCCGTTGCGGCTTGCGTACTTCGGTGCCAGCTCGTCGAAAAGCTTCGCCGGAAGATCAGCCTTCTTCGTGTTTCTCTTTTTTCCCGCAGCCTCAGACGGAATCTCCGTGACCGGATACAGGACCTTCAGCATCTGGCGTCTTGCGTGCAGCCTGCTCGGGTTGTCCTTTTTGATCTCCTTCTCGACCTCGTCATAGACAGTCTTTTTCTTTCCGTCGACGACTTCCTTGATTCTCTTGCCGTCTTTGTCCTTGCGCGGAACCTTCGCCATAACCTTGACAACTTCATAGTTGTCCTTCTCTCTCACCGCGAGCGCAATGAGGCCTTCCGCTATCTTCCTGGTCTCCTTCGCCTTCGCCTCGGTCGTGATGATGCGGCCGTGGTAGAGCAGCTGCGTGACCTGGTTTCTCAGCAGGGCTTTTCTCTGCGATGAAGTTCTGCTTAACTTTCTGTAACCTGACATTTCGGTTCCCTCCATTCATGCAGTGCGGACGTGCTTTCTTCGGTCTTACCGTCCGCCTGCGTACTTGTATTATAATTCTTTACATTTCCTCGCCGGTGTGAAGCCCGAGTCCGAGCTCCTGCAGCTTGGCAAGCACTTCCTCCAGAGACTTCCTTCCGAGGTTGCGCACCTTCATCATGTCGTCCGGAGTCTTGTTGCACAGCTCCCCGACCGTATTGATGCCGGCCCTCTTCAGGCAGTTGTAGGATCTGACCGAGAGCTCGAGCTCATCGATCGTCATGTCGAGCAGACCGCCCTCCGGGGCGTCATCCGGCTGGATCAGCACGGGCTGCAGCGGCTTGTCGGACAGATCAATGAACAGCCTGAGGTGGTCACTCAGAACCTTGGCTGCCATGCTGACCGCCATATCCGGTGTGAGTGTTCCGTTGGTCCAGACATCCAGCGTCAGCTTGTCATAATCCGTATCCTGGCCGACACGGGTATTCTCAACCGTCATATTTACACGCTCCACCGGCGTGTAGATCGCATCCACGGCAATCACGCCGATCGGCATGTCATCCCTCTTGCCCTTATCCGCGCTCACATAGCCGCGGCCATTCGTGATGGTCAGCTCCATGCTCAGCTTGCAGTCCGCGCCGCCGTTGAGAGTGGCAATCACCTGGTCCGGATTGATGATCTCGATGTCAGAGTCTACATCGATATCCGCGCCGGTCACGGTGCCCTCGCTCATAAACTCGATATAAGCCGTCTTCGGTTCATCCGAGGACGAGGTATTGCGGATCGCAAGGTTCTTGATGTTCAGGATGATCTCCGTAACGTCTTCCTTGACGCCCGGGATGCAGCTGAACTCATGCAGGACTCCGTCGATCTTCACCTGGCTGACGGCGGTTCCCGGAAGGGAGGACAGCATGATCCTCCGAAGGGAATTGCCAAGGGTTGTGCCATATCCACGCTCCAGCGGCTCGATCACGAATCTGCCATGCTTTTTATCTTCCGACACTTCAGACACGGTAATATTGGGAATAATAAAATCGAACAATTCAGTCCCTCCTTGTAGGTGGCATGTTCGGCTTTGTTACGGAAGACGCCGCCGGGAAATCCCGGCGTGTCTTGTGCCTGATTACTTGGAGTACAGCTCGACGATCTGAACTTCGTTCACCGGAACATCGATCATCTCCCTTGTCGGAAGCTCTTTCACGATACCCCTGAAGTTCTCTGCGTCAGCATCCAGCCACTCCGGCACAAGTCTGCCGTGAACAGCTTCTGCGATGTCCTTGTATCTCTGGGAATCCCTGCACTTCTCCTTGATCTCGATCACATCGCCGGCCTTAACAAGATAGGACGGAATGTTGACACACCTGCCGTTGACGGTCACGTGCTTGTGGTCGACGATCTGACGTGCCTCCCTGCGGGTTCTCGCGAACGCAAGACGGAAGATCACGTTGTCCAGTCTGGACTCGAGCAGGATCATGAGGTTCGGTCCGGTCATGCCGGGCATGCGGTCCGCCTTCTCATAATAGTTGTGGAACGGCTTCTCGGTGACGCCGTAGATGAACTTTGCCTTCTGCTTTTCCCTCATCTGCAAGCCATACTCGCTGACCTTATGTCTGGTCTGGCGCGGCTGGCGATTCGACTTCTTGTCATAACCCAGGACAGTCGGCTCGAGTCCCAGGGCTCTGCATCTCTTTAATACAGGTGTTCTGTTAACTGCCATTCTGATTCTACCTCCGTTTTTCTGGCAAAAATGAACTCGCGATCAGACTCTCCTGCGCTTCGGCGGACGGCATCCGTTGTGCGGTACCGGGGTGACATCATGGATGGAGACAACCTCCAGTCCATTTGCGAACAGAGCGCGGATCGCCGCCTCTCTTCCCGAACCCGGACCCTTTACGAATACGTCAACCGTCTTCAGGCCATGCACCAGGGCGGCCTTCGTAGCCGTCTCGGCTGCCATCTGAGCAGCGTACGGGGTAGATTTTCTGGAACCTTTAAAACCAAGGCCGCCGGCACTTGCCCATGAGAGGGCATTGCCCTGCGCATCCGTCAGCGTAACGATCGTATTATTGAAGGAAGACTGAATATGCGCCTGGCCTCTTTCCACGTTTTTC
>ONVT01000273.1 GCA_900321365.1 uncultured Eubacteriales bacterium
AGATTATAGGCGAAGCATTGAGTTTCGCAGGCTGCTTCGGCCAAAGTGATTCGAAGGTGGGCGCAGAAAATTGACAGGAGAAGAAAAAACTGTGGCGGGGAGTGAAAAAAGACAATTGAACAGAGACAGGTTCCTCCCGGTCACGAGGCAGGACATGGAAGAGCGTGGCATCCGGCAGCCGGACTTTGTGTACGTGACCGGAGACGCCTATGTGGACCATCCGTCCTTCGGACCGGCCATCCTGTCGCGCCTGCTCGAAAGCTACGGCTTCCGGGTATGCATCCTCGCGCAGCCCGACTGGCGGGACAAAGCCAGCATAACAAGGTTCGGGAAACCGAGGCTGGGATTCCTTGTGTCCGCCGGAAACATGGATTCCATGGTGAACCACTATTCGGTGTCGAAGAAACGCAGGCAGACGGACGCCTACAGCCCCGGCGGCGTGATGGGGCTCCGGCCTGACCGCGCCTGCATGGTGTACTGCAACCTGATCCGCTCTGTTTACCGGGATTCGGCGATCATTGCCGGCGGGATTGAAGCATCCCTGCGGCGTATGGCGCACTATGATTACTGGAGTGATTCCCTGAGGAGGTCGCTGCTGATGGACAGCGGGGCCGATCTCATTTCTTATGGGATGGGCGAGCATTCGATTGTGGAGATTGCTCAGGCACTGGACGCCGGGCTGAATGTGCGCGACCTCACATTCATCGCCGGAACCTGCTACCGCACAAAGGATTTGTCCTGCGTGCCGGATTATGTCCTGCTTCCTGACTGGGAGGCCCTGCAATCAGACCGCCTGACATATGCCGCCAGCTACTACGAGCAGTATCGCAACACGGATCCGTTCAATGCCAGGACGCTGGTCGAGCCCTACGGCACGGTCTATGTTGTCCAGAATCCCCCGGCGAAGCCGCTGACGACGCAGGAGATGGACGATATCTACGCGCTTCCCTATGCAAGGGCCTGGCATCCGGATTATGATGAGGCAGGCGGAATCCCCGCATTTTCGGAGGTGAAGTTTTCCATCACGTCCAACCGTGGATGCTTCGGGGCGTGCAATTTCTGCGCATTGAACTTCCACCAGGGGAGGATCATTCAGGCAAGGAGCGATGAGTCGATCCTGGACGAGGCAAGGCTTTTGACGAAGGATCCGGATTTCAAAGGGTACATCCACGATGTCGGAGGACCGACGGCGAATTTTCACCAGCCTTCCTGCAGAAAGCAGCTGAAGGCGGGGACATGCAGGGACAGGCAGTGCCTGTTCCCAAAACCCTGCCCGAACCTGGAGGTGGATCACACCTCTTACACGGCCCTGCTCCGCAAAATGCGCTCACTGGATGGTATCAAAAAGGTGTTTGTGCGCTCCGGCGTGCGGTTTGACTATGTGATGCTGGATCCGGATGACTCATTTCTCAGGGAACTGGTGAAGTATCATATATCCGGGCAGCTCAAGGTGGCGCCTGAACATGTCTCCGGGAACGTGCTCCGGATGCTCGGAAAACCGCCCCACAGCGTTTACACACAATTCGCCCGGCGGTATAATCAGATGAATCAGTCCTGCGGCATGGACCAGTATCTGGTTCCCTACCTGATCAGCTCACATCCGGGCTGCACCATGAAGGACGCGGTGGAGCTGGCGGAATACCTGCGTGACATTCACCACCAGCCGGAGCAGGTCCAGGATTTCTATCCGACGCCTTCGACTCTTTCGACGGTCATGTACTACACGGGCGTAGATCCCCGTTCATTGAGGATGATTGATCCTGCAGGGAAAACGAGTACAGATTTCGTTGAAATAAAAAGTGTGAAATTCACAGAGAAGACGATGGAAGCTTCAGTGAGTGTGAGGCACGCAGATCTTCAGAGTATGAAAAAGGTCTATGTCCCGCAGGATCCGCATGAGAAGGCGATGCAGAGAGCACTGATGCAGTTCCGCAATCCAAAGCTGCGGCCGCTCGTGGAGGAAGCCCTGAAGCTTGCGCACCGGGAGGACCTGATCGGATACGGGCCCAGATGCCTGATCCGACCGGAAGGAACCCGAAGAGATACCCGGGATAGAAAACCGCGAGAGAGCACGAGAAGAGGGAGCCAGGATAGAAAACCGCGAGAGGGCACGAGAAGAGGAAGTCAGGAAAGAAGATCTCAACACCGGACGTATGCAGATAGAGGAAGGCGCGTCTGAGCAGGCGGAAAGGTCATATACACAAAGGAAAACAGAATTGGGAAAGAAGAAACATCCCGTAAAGGGAGACTACGGATATTACTCCTATGAGAAGAAGCGCAGGGTCGGGATCGTCGCGCTTTTGTTCGGCATCACGCTGGTGATCTTTTTCACAGGCATAATCATGACCGGGACGAGGAAGAATCTGTTTACGCTCATCGCGATTCTCGGTGTTCTTCCGGCGGCAAAATGGGCGGTATCGATGATCATGATTCTCATCCAGAAGCCGATCGATCCTAAGGTGGTGGATATCACGGAGCAGATCGCTGGAAACCTGACCCATGGATATGAGCTTTGCGTGACTGCCTACGAGGGCAGGCTGTCGCTTGACGCGGTCGTTGTGTGCGGGAACAGCATCGCGGCCTATTCCAGCGCAGAGAAAGGGAAGTTCGAGTTCATGGAGACGCATGTGCGCAAGATCCTGCACGGAAACGGGTTCGGCAATCCGACTTTCAAGATCTTCCGCAGGCTGGACCAGTATCAGGAGAGAATCCGCCAGCTCGCGTCAGATCCGCAGAAGTACGGTGAGGGGCTGAAGTATTCCGCGGACGAGGCGCATGAGGGCGAGACGAGAGATGAAGCGGTGCTTCGGATTATCAAGAACATTTCCATCTGAGGATGTGACGAAGAAGCAGCGTGGAAAGACAGCTGAAGAAACTGTGCTGCGGATCAGCGAGAGCATTTCCATATGAAAGAGATTAAGATCACCTCACTTGAAGCAGGGCAGCGGCTGGACCGTGTTCTGCAGAAATACCTCTCCCGGGCGTCTGCAGGTTTCCTCTACAAGATGCTCCGCAAGAAGAACATCACGCTGAACGGGAAGAAGGCGGAGGGGAAGGAGAAACTGAAGGAGGGCGACACGATCCGTCTGTATTTTGCGCAGGAAACGCTGGAGAAGTTTGCCCCGCAGAAGGAGTCCGATGACTGGCCGCGCACGAGGCTTGACATCGTCTATGAGGATGACCAGATCCTTCTGTTAGATAAGCCCGCCGGCATGCTCACGCAGAAGGCGGCGCCTTCCGACGTGTCATTAAATGAATACGCTATCGGCTATCTTCTTGATTCCGACGCGCTGACGACAGAGAGCCTTGCTTCTTTCCGCCCGTCCGTGTGCAACC
>ONVT01000272.1 GCA_900321365.1 uncultured Eubacteriales bacterium
GCGGTGAATGAGGGCAACCAGAATTATGACGCTGTGCTTGCGGAGTTTTTCCCGGAATGGAGAAGAGTGTATTATCCGACCACGGAGAACTGCCTGCTGGCAGTCAGGGACGGCGTGGCGGACTGTGTCCTGATCAGCAATTACCGCTATAACAATGTAGCGAGGGAATGTGAGAAATACCGTCTTACCACACTGACGACCGGAATCGATATTGATTACTGTTTTGCGGTCAGCCTCGGTGATACGGAAGTGTATTCCATCATGTCCAAGATTGTCAGCCAGGTTCCGAGTTCCACCGTGAACGGGGCCCTGTCTTACTATTTCGCGGAGGACGCCCGTGTTACCTTTATCGATTTCATTGTCGATCACCTGACGATCGTGCTGATTGTAGCTGCCGCGGTGCTGCTGGTGATCTTTGTGCTGCTGGTCCAGAACATGCGCGCGGTGAAAAAGGCCAGGCAGCTGATCTCCGCAACGGAGTACGATGACCTGACCGGACTGTACAACCGCAGTTTCTTCTTCCAGTACGCCAACCGGATGCGCCGGGAACACCCTGAAATACCGATGGACGCCATTGTCCTGAACATAGAGCAGTTCCATTCTGTCAATGCGCTCTACGGGCGTGAGTTCGGTGACCAGGTGCTTCGTTCTCTTGGGAAGGAGCTCAAGGCCATCGCGGATGAGGAACATGGAATCGCGGGACGGTTTGAGGCAGACCGGTTTGATATCTGCTGCCGGCAGACGAAGGATTATCAGAAGATCTTTGACCGGCTGCAGAAGAAACTGGATGAAATGGCGCCGAATACCAGCATCCGGCTGAGGATGGGCGTGATGCCGTGGCAGGAAAAGACAGAACCGGTGCAGCAGTTCGACATGGCGCGCACGGCGTGCAGCATGGCGAGGGGACACTTCAAAGAACATCTGATTGTATTCAACGATGAGATCCGCAGGCAGGAAATGTTCGAACAGCGCCTGCTGAACGACCTGCGCCATGCACTGGACTCCTATGAATTTGAGGTTTACTATCAGCCCAAGTTCAATATTCAGTACGAGCCTCCCAGGCTTGTGAGCGCAGAAGCGCTGGTGCGCTGGCGCCATCCGGAGCTCGGGATGATCTCCCCGGCTGATTTTATCCCGCTGTTTGAGAAAAACGGCCAGGTCAGCATGATAGACAAGTATGTATGGGCGGAAACGGCGAAGCAGATTGCAAGGTGGCGTGATCTGTACGGGATTACAATCCCGGTTTCCGTCAACCTGTCCAGAGTGGATGTGTTTGATCCCACGCTGGAGGATACCCTGGACGGGATACTCAGGTTCAGCGGCCTTGGCCGTGACATCCTCAAGCTGGAGGTAACCGAGTCGACCTACACCGAGAATTCGGATCAGGTGATACAGGTTGTGAAGAGCCTGCGCGAAAAAGGGTACGAGGTGGAGATGGACGATTTCGGCACCGGCTATTCTTCACTGAGCATGTTGTCCGCCATGCCGGTCGACGTACTGAAGATGGACAGGGCATTTGTCCGGAACATCGACCAGGAAGAAAAAGACAAACAGCTGGTGGCACTGATCCTCGACATCGCGGCGAACCTGAAAATACCGGTGGTCGCCGAAGGCGTGGAGACCAGGGAGCAGCTGGAGCTTCTGAAGGAGCTGGGATGCGAACTGGTACAGGGCTACTATTTCTCCCGCCCGCTGCAGGCAGTGGATTTTGAGGCCGCTTATATTTCCGGAAGAAAACCTGAAAGGTGACAGACTGATGAGATCTCTGCGAACAAGAATAACATTGCTTACGGTTTGCGTCGTCGTTTTCGCGCTGGCGATTGTCACGGTTTCCAGCGTTCTGTTTATCCGCAGCAACGAGCGGCGTGAATCGAAACAGATGCTCCTTCTGCTGTGTGAGACGGGCGAGAGAAATCTTGACTATTACTTCAACAGCGTGCAGAAGGCGGTCGGCAACGTCGCGTCATTTGTGGAAGAGGACCTGGACGGGCTTGAGGATGAGCAGCTTGAGGCGCATATGGAACGCGTCGGCAGGTATTTTGAAGAGATGGCCTACAAGGCGAACGGCGTGCTGACATACTATTACCGGATTGATCCGGAGATATCCGACAACGTTAAGGGCTTCTGGTATACGAACCTGGACGGGGAGGGCTTTACGGAGCATGAGGTTACAGACATCACGCTCTATGATACGCAGGACACTTCAAAGCTGGTCTGGTTTACCGTTCCGAAGCATGAGGGGAAGGCGGTCTGGCTTCCGCCCTATATTACGGACAACCTGGATGAGCGCGTGATCTCCTACAATGTTCCGGTCTACTATAAAGGACAGTTTGTCGGAGTGGTGGGAATCGAGATCGATGACAGCACCATGGCGGAGCAGGTGGAAAGCATCCATCTTTACAGTGACGGGTACGCGTTCCTGAGTGATTCGGAAGGAAATCTTTTCTATCATCCCCATATCGATGTCTCAGGCCTGACGGAAGAAACGACGCCGGAGCTTCCTGAAGGCGTAATCAGTGACGATACCTTTATCCGGTATAACTATGAGGGTGTGGAGAAACAGGCAGCATGGCTTCCGCTGAGCAACGGGATGCGGCTGTTTGTCACGGTTCCGCTTTCTGAGACAGAGGGAGACTGGCAGAAGCTGGTGAGTGTGATCATCATTATCTCCGGGGTTGTTCTTCTGGTCATGAGCATATTCACGATGCTCTATACGAAGCGGATCACAAAGCCTCTTGAACAGCTTACCGAGGCCGCGGAGCAGGTGGACAAGGGCAACTATGACTTTACCCTGGAATACAGCGGAAATGATGAGGTCGGCAGGCTTACAAGCACGTTCAGGCGGCTGTCAGACCATATGAAGGAACACATCAATGACCTGAACAGGCGTGTGTACGTCGATGCCCTGACGAGTGTGAAGAACAAGGGCGCATTTTCCACGGCGCTGGACACTCTGCAGAAGCAGGTGGATGAGAACGAAGCGGGTCTCGAGTTTGCGGTTGGTGTCTTCGACTGTGACAATCTCAAGAAGATCAATGACCGGTACGGGCATGACAAGGGTGATGTGTACCTGAAGACGGCGTGCCAGCTGATCTGTCATGTATTCGACCACAGCCCCGTGTTCCGGATCGGCGGCGACGAGTTTGCTGTTATCCTGCGGAATGACGATTACCGGAACAGGGCGGAGCTGATCGAACGTTTTGAAAAGGAAAGCGAAGCGATCAACGCGGAGAATGAGGATCAGTGGAAGCAGGTACATGTCGCGATGGGTATCGCGGAATACGACCCGGAGAAAGACCATTATGTGATCGACACCGTGCGCCGGGCTGATAAAAGTATGTACACGGACAAGCAGGGACGAAAGGAGAGAGGCTGAGGTATTCACCTTGATTCTCCCCGCCGCGGGTGAGGTGTGACTTGTAACCCGACGTGCCCCTCAGGTCCTGGCGCAGGGGACTGCGGGTTGTTCAATCTGGCGGAAATGCGCTATACTGTGTGTACTGCTGACAGAACGGGGAGGAAGACATGAGAAAAATCCTGGTTGTAATCGACATGCAGAATGATTTCATTGACGGCGCGCTCGGGACGAGGGAAGCGGAGGCGGTCGTGGACGCCGTGAAGGAGAAGATCCGCTCGTACCCGCCGGAGGATGTCTTCGCGACGATGGATACCCATGGCGAAGATTATCCGGAAACGCAGGAGGGAAGAAATCTGCCGGTAGCGCACTGCGTCAGGGGGACGGACGGCTGGAGAATCCGGCCGGATGTAGAGGTGCTTCTGGAAGGCGCGAAGATCTATGAAAAGCCGGTCTTCGGAAGTATGAGGCTCGCACAGGACCTGCGGGAGCTCTCAGAGCGCGGCGAGATCGAGCTTGAACTGGTCGGCCTTTGCACGGATATCTGTGTCGTGGCAAATGCGCTTCTGTTCAAGACGGTGATGCCGGAGGTGAAAATCTGCGTGGACGCTTCGTGCTGCGCGGGCGTGACACCCGAAAAGCATCTGGCCGCTGTCGAGACGATGCGCTCCTGCCAGATTGAGGTTTCTCAGGAATAAACAGAGCGCGGATCCGGGCTGTGCGCGGTTTTTTGCCGGACAGATACGGAAGCGCCGGAATACGGAAGAGGAAACGCGAAAGACTGTGTGACGGATGAAACAGAAAATCATACAGCTTGTACGTGGAATATTGAAGAGGAATGCGAGAGCGCACGCGTCCAGCACTGCGTTCTTCTTCTTTATGTCCATGATTCCGCTGCTGATCATCCTTGCCTCGATCGTTCCGCTTTTCAATATCAGTATCAACGACATCCTGAATTTCTTCAGGGAGATTCTGCCAGTGGGAGCGGTGAGTCTGGTGGAGTCGGTTCTCAGGGAAGCCTTCGATCATTCCGGACTGGCGTTTTCGGCCTCGGCCCTGATCCTTCTGTGGACTGCGTCAAGAGGCGTATCCGCGCTGATCGGGGGACTCAACGCGATGTATGACAGACAGGAGGACAGGAAGTTCGCGAAGCTGACGCTGCTTACATTCGGGTACACGATCGCGCTGATGGCCTTTCTGATCATAGAGATTTATCTCATCTTCAGCGGAGGGCTGCGGTCCTGGCTGAAAACGTTTTTCCCGCAGATCCGTCTTCAGACCGCGACGACGACATTCGCGGAGTTCCTGATCCTGCTGATGACCGCCATGCTGTTCTTCTGCCTTGCCTACAAGGCTCTCCCGTCCGGAAAGCAGAGACTGGCCAGACAGTTCCCGGGCGCGTTTATCGCGTCGTCGGGATGGGTCCTCTTCTCGCTTGGATTCCGGATCTATGTCAGTGTTTTCAACAGCTTCACCCGGCTGTACGGAAGCCTGGCGACCGTGATCATCCTGCTGTTCTGGTTCTACTGGATCTTCTTTATCCTCCTTGCCGGAGGGTATGTCAATGCGCATCTGGGCGAGCTTGTTCCGGAGAAGTTCCTTACGCTTTTCTATGAAAAGAAGAATCTCAGCCTGGTCGTCTCCGGCCTGTTTCTGGTGGGGTTCGTTTCATTTCTGTGCGACTGCTACCTGAACTGGAGTCTTTACCAGTATTCATCGATCAGGCCGCTGCTGATCCTGTTCCGGATCCTGACACTATTCTGCTGGGTGATGGCGACCGTGACCGCCGCCAGGCAGATGCAGCTGCCGTTTCCGAAGCTTTACCAGATGCTGATTCTTGTCTTTGTGGTGGCGGATGTTATGTTCCTGCAGAGGAAGCTGTTCCCTGCATCCTGGGTTTTCCTTATTCTCTTCGCCATCTGGAATCTTGTGATCCTGCTTCTGTGCGGGAAGGTGCTCTTTCAGGAGGATTCTGCCCTGCAGTCGTACAGGTAGAACTTGTTGGCAGGGGTCTGATTATGTATAATGATTCCATGGTCGGCGGCGGCTCACGGAGGCAGTCCTTCAGCTGCGGGGGTATAACTTGTAACCGCCAATGATCTTTGGCGTAGAAACGAAAAAAGCAAAAGAGAGGAGAGAAGGATATGAAGTTCACGAAATTTGCCGGTTTTATGGCAGCTGCGGCTGCGCTTGTCATGACAGTCGGGGTATGTACGGCATCTGCGGACGAGGGAACACCGATTTCGGTGTGCATTATCACATCATCGGGAATCGATGACGGGAATTTCAACCAGGACTGCTACAACGGCATCCTGACATTTATCGATGAGCATGACGACTGCTCTGTAACGGACATCAAGGAATCCGATTACAATGAGCTGATTCCGACAGTCGAAAAATCTGTGGGCGACTATGATGTCTTTGTCCTGCCGGGCTTCAACTTTGCCGGCATCGGCGACATCGCGCAGAACAATCCGGACAAGAAGTTCATTGTGGTTGACTCCACCATCACGGACAGCGAGGGCAATGCCCTGACGCTGGACAATGTCTACACGATGACGTTCAAGGAGCAGGAAGGCGGTTTCCTCGCCGGTGTTGCGGCCGCTCTTACCACCCAGACCGGAAAGGTCGCCGTAGTCAACGGCATGCCGTTCCCGTCCAACGTCAACTATGAGCTCGGTTTCATGAGCGGCGTAAACTACGCGAATGAGAATTACGGAACCGAGGCGGAGTGTGTTGAACTTCCGTCTTATGCGGGAACCGACCTGTTCGGGAATGAGGTCGGCGGCAACTATACCGGCGACTTTGTCGATGAGTCACAGGGTAAGGTCGTGGGCGAAGCCCTGATTGACGAGGGCTGCGACGTGATCTTCGTGGCGGCCGGCGCGTCCGGAAACGGCGTGTTCACCGCGGCGAAGGAAGCGGACGACGTCTATGTGATCGGCTGTGATGTCGACCAGTATGACGACGGCGAGAACGGCAGCGGAAACATCATTCTGACCTCCTCCCTGAAGGTCATGCATTCCAACGTCACAAAGCAGCTTGAGAACATCTATGACGGCACCTTCGCCGGTGAAGACGCCCTGCTCGGCGCGGATACCGACTCCACGGGCATCGTGACCGAGGAAGGCCGCCAGCAGCTTGACGACGGCGTCATCGAGAAGCTTAACGAGTGCTATGAGCTGATCAAGTCCGGAGACATCGTTCCGGCATCCCAGGAGGATTTCCAGGGACTGAAGTAATATAAGGACCTGTCAGCAAATAACCTGACCATTCAGCAGGAACGGAGCTATAGTCAACGTCAGAATTCTTTTGACGTAGACTATAATGCCTCCGGTCGGATGCGCACACAGATCTGGCGTCCGGGGTATGAACATATCGTTCGGTGAATGCCCCGGACGCCTGTATCGTAATTAACAGTTGTTCTCTGTGGTCAGCGGCAGAACACAGGGACTCAAAACCACAGGAATCCATATTACAGGGAGCTGCCATGGAAGATTATATTGTGGAGATGCGCCATATCACCAAGCGTTTCCCCGGGATTATCGCGAATGATGATGTCAGCATTCAGATCCGCAGGGGAGAGGTGTACGCGCTGCTGGGAGAGAACGGCGCCGGCAAGTCCACGCTGATGAGCATGCTGTTCGGGATGTACACGCCCGATATGGGAGAGATCTATATCAAGGGCGAGAAGGTGGAATTCAAATCGTCCAATGACGCGGCTGAGCGGAATATCGGCATGGTGCATCAGCATTTCAAGCTGGTGGACAACTATACCATTGCTCAGAACATCGTGCTTGGAATGGAGCCGATGCGAAGGCGATTCGGGATATTTCCGGAAGTGAACATGAAGAAGGCGAACCAGGAGATCGCGCAGCTGTCGAAGGAATACGGACTGGAGGTGAATCCGACGGATCTGATCCAGGATGTCCAGGTCTCTGTGCGTCAGAGGGTTGAGATTCTGAAGATGCTTTACCGGAAGGCGGAGATCATGATTTTCGACGAGCCGACGGCTGTGCTGACACCATCGGAGATCGAGTTCCTCCTGAAGATCATAGACGGCCTTCGGAACGCGGGAAAAACCATCATCCTGATTACGCACAAGATCGAGGAGATCAAGCAGATCGCGGACCGCTGCGCAATCCTCTGCAGGGGGAGGCTGGTGGATGTGATGGACGTGAAGACCGCGTCCGTGCAGGAGATGGCCAATATGATGGTGGGGCGAGAGGTTGACCTGCACCGGCATAAAAATGAGCCGCATTTCGGGAAGGAAGTTCTCCAGGTCCGCAGCCTGACCGTGCTGAATGAACACCATTTCCCGGTTGTGAAGAACGTATCCTTTACGATCCGCAGCGGTGAGATCTTTGCCATCGCAGGCGTATCCGGAAACGGGCAGACCGAGATCGCGGACACGGTTACCGGACTGCTGGACGCGTCAGAGGGGAGTATCCTCCTGAACGGCCGGGAGATCACCCATACCGCGATACGATCCCGCGCCCAGGCCGGCATCTCCTATATACCGGAGGATCGCCAGAGTACTGGGCTTGTGATGGATTTTCCTCTGTCGGACAATCTGGCGCTGCGCAGATATATGAAGGAGCCGTATTCCAGACGGGGCATCCTGAACTTTGGCGAGATCCGGAATATGGCCCAGACCCTGATCATGCGGTATGACATCCGCAGCGGACAGGGTGTGAAGACCATCGTCCGGTCCATGAGCGGAGGGAACCAGCAGAAGGCGATTATCGGCAGGGAGATCGAGGAACACTCGGACCTGATCATTTTCGTGCAGCCGACCCGCGGCCTGGATATAGGAGCGATCGAACATATCCACCGGCAGATCCTGGCAGAGCGTGACAGGGGAGCGGCAATCCTTCTGATTTCACTGGAACTGCAGGAGGTGATGGAGCTGGCGGACACCATCGGGGTGATCTTCAGCGGAGAACTGCTGAAAACCGCGCCGGCCGGCAGTATGACGCGCAATGAAGTCGGGCGCTATATGATGGGGGTGAGAGAGGCATGAAGGATAAAAAGGGGAACGTTCTGGCGCGTCTTCTCACCAGTGACCACTGGTCGAACGTGACAGTATCTGTTCTGGCAGTCATACTGATGCTTCTCACATCGAGCGTCATTCTGCTTGCGATGGGAAAGAATCCGGTCATAGCGTTCCGGAGCTTCCTGCAGGGATGCGGTATCCTGCCGAAGGCAAATTACGGCGGCGGGAGCGGCATGCTGTCGGATTTCTTCGATTTTCTGAATATCCTGGCACCCATGATGCTGGCGGCGCTCGCATTTATCGTAGCGTTCAAGACCGGACTGTTCAACATCGGCATCTCCGGACAGATGCTGCTCTCCGGATTTCTGGCGACCATTTTCGTCGGATATCTGAAGGGGATCAGCCCGTGGCTTGCCAAGCCTCTGGTTGTCCTGACCGGTGCGGCGGCAGGCGCGCTGTGCGGTGCGCTGATCGGCTTTTTAAAGTACAGATTCAATATCCATGAGGTCGTCTCCACGATCATGGTGAACTACATCATCAGCTACACGACGGGATTTTTCATCAATACCCGCTATGTGGACATGCTGACCAGATCCAGCCGGATCTGCAGCGTGGAATCGAGGCTGACCTTTCCGAAGGTGGAGGTCGGAAGCGTCAGGTGCAATATTCCACTCGGGATTGTAATCGCCCTGATCAGCGTGTTTGTGGTGAAGTTTATCTTTGACAGGACTGCCTTCGGATTTGAGCTGAAGGCTGTCGGAACCAGCCGGAAATGCGCCCGGTACATCGGCGTCAATGTAGGGCGGAGCATCATCGTGTCGATGGCCCTCTCCGGCCTCTTCGCGGGGCTTGCCGGCGTCACCTACTATCTCGGATACACGAATACCATGGTTCCGAAGGCGCTGCCCGGTATGGGATATGATTCCATCGCCGTGGCGCTCCTGGGCAATTCCTCTCCCATCGGGTCGATCTTCTCCTCCATCATCGTGACAATCTTCCAGAGCGGCGCCAACTACATGAGCTCCTCGGTCGGGGTTGCGAAGGAGATTGCCTCCCTGATCACGGGCATTCTTCTTCTGTACGCGGCCTGCGGCGAATTCATGAAGGAGCTCGGCCGCAGAAAGATGGAGAAGGAGGCGGACAGGAGGGTTGCCGCCATGCAGGCGGCGCGCGCCGGGTCATCCCCGGCGGGAAGTTCCCGGACACAGGCTGCATCCCCGGCGGAAAACCCGCGGACGCAGACTGCATCCATGGCGGAAAACCCGCGGACGCAGACTGCATCCCCGGCAGAAAACCCGCGGACGCAGGATACGTCCCCGGGAAAGATTTCGCAGGATGGAAAGAAAGGAGGGGAGGACAGATGACGAAGGTATTTACAGACGGACTCTCCTTTGGACTCCCGCTTCTGATCATGGCGGTCGGCGCGATCTACTCCGAGAAAAGCGGAGTGACCAACCTGGCGATCGAGGGCTTCCAGGGCTTCGGCGCATTTATCGGGGCACTCGCGGCAATCCTTATCATGCCGCTGCTTCCGAAGAGTTCGCAGGTTCCGATTTATGCCGCGATGCTTTTCGCGGCCATCGGAGGCGGGGCCTATGCCTGCATCCACGCGCTTCTGTGCATCAATTTCAAGGCGAACCAGGTGATCAGCGGTGTTGTGGTCAACATCCTGGCGGTCGCGCTCACGACCTTCTTCACCAGCGCGGCCAACAGCGCCCTGACCGGAACCGCCTCCAACAAGTTTATCCTCGGCGTTTCGAACCGCTATACCATACCGGTGCTTTCGAAGATTCCCTGGATCGGCGGGATCTTTCAGAAGATGTATCCGTTCGAATGGATCATTATTGTCCTGGTGATCTTCTTCTGGTATCTGATGTACAAGACACGGTTCGGCATGCGGCTGAGGGCGTGCGGCGAGAATCCACAGGCTCTGGACGCGGCCGGAGGGAATGTCGTGAGGACCCGCTGGATCGCCGTTATCATCTCCGGGGCGCTTTCCGGAATCGGCGGCATCTGCTTCGCCTATTCCATCATGGCAAACTATTCGCCGAGCATCTACATGGGATATGGCTACCTCGCCATAGCGGCCATGATCTTCGGAAACTGGAATATCCCCGCGACGGTGGTGGTATGCCTTGTCTTCGGACTGGCCAGGGCGGGCGGACAGCAGCTGTGCATCGCGATGAAGCTGCCGGGAAACTATACGGATCTGTTCAACATGCTTCCCTATGTCCTCACCATGCTTCTGCTGATCTTTTTCTCGAAGCGCAACCACCCGCCCCAGGCGAGCGGACAGCCGTGGGACCACAGCCGGAGATAGAAAGTGGCAAGCCCCCCTGCCGCCCCCCGCGGCTGAGGTGTTACTTGCAGCGGTAGAAAACTGTTGACTATACAGCCTTAAAGTGATAAAAGTCTTTATGGTAAAAATCTATCAGATTGAAGGAGGAGTATCTCAAATGGCAGTTCTTTGTGTAATTTTAGGTATCATCATGATTATCGGAGGGTTTTCGTGCATGTTCACGCCGCTGGCCACGCTGGCAGCAGTTGGATTCATCCTTGGCCCGCTTCTGCTGGTATTCGGTATTGTCGGCATCGTCCGTGCCATACAGGAGAAGGGTGGCGTACTGGAATGGATCCTGTGCATCCTTGCAGTGATTCTGGGCATCTACGCGCTTGTTAACCCGGGCTCCACGCTTGTATTTGACGGGATTATCGTTTACCTGTTTGCGGCGTTCTTCCTGATCGAGGGAGTGATCCAGATTGTGATTGCGTTCCAGACCAAGGTCGTCAACAAGAACTGGTACTGGCACCTGATCGCGGGAATTCTTGCGGTCATCCTGGGCATCTATCTGCTTGTGCATCCGATGGTCTCCGCGGTTACTGTCGGCGTGCTGATCGGATTCTTCTTCATCGTGTGTGGATTCGGCCTGATCTCTTTTGGAATGGGTGGAGGCGAAGCAGAAGCATAATAAGATGAGCAGTAATGGCCTGCGGGGCGCAGGCCTGAAGAAAAGCATCCGGTCTGAAGGCCGGATTGCTGCAGGTTTCATATAAAAGGAGGTAACTTATGAAAAAAGCACTTTGTGTGGCAATGGCACTAGCGATGACAGTCGGAATGTCGGCCGCGGTTTTTGCGGATGAGACGGAAAGCGCCCAGGAGGGTGTGGTGAAGTTCAGTTACCAGGACATCGACCCGGACGTCTATGAGGGCGCATGGTTCAGCACCGGCCTTGGATTTGACATGTATCTTCCGGCGGACTGGGAGGTGGCAGAGCTTACCGATGACATGGTGGAAGCCGGTGTCGCTTTCGTGGCAGGCAATGAGGAGGACGGAGCAAACACGGTCATCACCTATGCTCAGGTCCCGGAAGAGGCGGGAGACTATGACATGGATGCGCTCGGCGAGGAGATTGCGGCGGCGAACACGACCGCGGTATACGCGGACCTGAACGGCATTCCGGCGGTGATCTTCGAGAACGAAGAGTCGGAAGTCGACGGATTTGCCATGCTGGTCGACGGCGGTTATGTCATCTCCGGCGTCATCAGCGCTCCGGCGGATGTCGAGTTTGCGGACTATGATCCGTTCTTCCAGAACATCATCATGTCCATCAGCCCGACCGAGGCAGAGACCGAGGGCTGAGAGAAAGATCCGGACAGGAACTCCGGGAATGGCGCGGAGCTGATCCGGATGATATCCTGATGGAATCAAAAGGCACACAAAATCATTAATTTTTATGATTTTGTGTGCCTTTTTCTTGTCTGAACACGCCTGCGGGGTGTATGATAACAAATGAGAAGTGCTTCTGAAAATGTTTTTGGTTTTGGGGTGCAGTGGCTGAATCTCAGGCCACTGAAATACGTGGATTATGGAGAAGAACAGAATCAATATCGCCTTCCTGACGGCTGACTGGAACAGGGAACTGGTCAGCGTCGCTCTTGCCGCGGTTGTCAGATTCCTGGAAAGGCACGCTGAGGTGCACATCCAGGTATTTGACTGCTTTTCTTATTCCCTGTACAGTGACAGGAGAAGTGCAAGATTCCAGATTTATGACCTTCCGGATCTGGGCAATTATGATGCCGTCCTGGTGCAGGCGCATCAGATCATGGATACGGATGTGATCCGGAGACTGGAGCGGCGGATCATGAAGGAGGGTGTCCCGGCGATCTCGGTGGGCGCCAGGATGGAGGGATGCATCTTCATCGGCACGGATGATTATGCCGCCGCGAGACAGATCGCGGAGCACGTGGTGAAGGAGCATGGCGCGAGGACATTTCTCTACCTGAAGGGAAGCGAGAGGGAAGATGGCACCGGAGAGGCGGAGCTTCGCAGGAAGGCTTTCGAGGATGTCTGCCGGGAAAACCAGATTCCGGATTCCAATATCTCCTACTTTGCCGGGAACTGGGAGACCAGGAACGGAGCTCTTGCGGTGGAGAAACTGCTTGAGGAGGGGAAACCGCTTCCGGACGCCATCGTCTCGGCGAATGACGAGATGGCGCTCGGGGCGCTCAGTGCCCTGAACGAAGCCGGGATTTTGGTTCCGGAGAAAGTGATCGTGACCGGTTATGACGGGATCCTGAGCGCCTCCCTGTCCGACCCCCGGCTGTCCACGATCTCAAGGGATTTCGAGACGCTGATCGACACGGCACTGGAGACACTGATGGATCAGATCAGGGGAGAAAAGGTGCCGAGGAGAATCTTCAGCCCGTTCAAGATGGTCTGCTCCGAGTCGTGCGGATGCTATATGAACTACCTCGAAGAGCTGCCGAAGATCAAAAAGATGTATTACCAGAACTCCCGGCAGCAGGAGAAGTTCTACTTCCAGCAGGACAAGATGACGGCGGATCTGTTCCGGATCGACGACAACAGCCTGATTATGGAAGTGGTGGAGAATCATTACCAGATCTTCGGGGACGGACATCTCTATATCTACGCCAACGACCATTACTTTGATCATTACATGTCGGAGGAAGAGGAGTCAGAATCAGACAAAAGGCATTTCTCCGATACCTTTGTCCTGGCCTGCTGCGGAGGAAGGCAGCTGGAGCATCAGGAGCCGAACGCGTATATGCGGATAGCGCGGAAGGATCTTGTGGACGCACCGCTGCTTCGCGATGAGCAGCTGACGATCTTTTATTCCCTGCATTTCCAGAACACCAACCTGGGATTCCTGGTCCTGACGCAGCCGCCGTCCGTCGCTGAGATGCACCTGCATGAGAACATCGTGAACCTGTGTGTCTTTGCCCTTGAAAATGCGCGCCACAGGCTTCGCGCGCACATGCTGAACCGGAAGCTGGACGCCCTGTATATGAGGGATCAGCTGACCGGCCTGTACAACCGGTTCGGGTACGACCGCATGGCGGAGGGCGTCTTTGAGGACATCAATTCGCGGGGACTCGATGTCCGTGTGCTGTTCCTGGATATCGACAACATGAAGGGGATCAATGACCGGTACGGACATGACCAGGGTGACCTGGCGATCCGGACCGTCTCAAAGGTCATGACCGGATCCTGTCGTAAGGGCGACTTCAAGATGCGCTACGGGGGCGATGAGTTCGTGATCATCACCGAGGACAGCAAGGTGGATCTCAGGAGCCGGCTTGAGGAGAGGTTCCGGAACATCAACGAGAGCGGTGAACTGCCGTTTTTCCTGGGAGTGAGCATCGGGGATTATACGGTCAGGGACAGGAGCCCGAAGTCGCTTGACGACCTCCTGCGGCACGCGGACGAGCTGATGTACAAAGAGAAGAGCAAGAAGAAGCTCGTCGCGGGCGTCGGCGCGAAGGCGACGAGGCAAATGACATAATAAAAAGGACTTTGTCGTTTGCTATAAAAAGACAGAAATACGGACATTTACAGAAATATAAGAAGGAACAGGGTCTGCTGCCCGAAAGGGGGCGGGCTCATTTTATGCGAAAATGCGTGCATTATTGGCTGAAATGCACGCATTTTCGTAAAATTTTGTGTTCATTTTTTAAAAAAGCTATTTACAAATGCGTGCATTGTGATATGCTTAAACAAGCGGTGCTCCCTGCCTGGAGGAATACCGGAGCTTTTTGTTGACAGGCCCTGACCATCATACAGTAGGAGGATGAATTAGATGTTTGATGAAAAAAAGGTTTTTCTCGGAATCGCCCCGATTGGCTGGTGCAATGACGACATGCCTGAACTTGGCGCGGAAAACACATTCAAGCAGATTGTGAGCGAGATGGCGCTTGCAGGGTTTACCGGATGCGAGATCGGCAACAAGTACCCGTCGGACCCGGCTGAGCTGAAGAAGGCGCTGGATCTGCGCGGAATGAGAATCGCGAGCCGCTGGTACTCTTCGTTCCTTCTGACCCGACCGATTGAGGAAGAGGAGAAGGACTTCATCGCCAACCTGGAATTCCTCGCGGCGGTCGGAGCAAACCGGATCAATGTCAGTGAGCAGAGCTATTCGATTCAGGGAAAGATAGATGTGCCGATCCTGACCGGCGGCCATAAGTATGTGATGAATGACGCTGAGTGGGACAGGTTTACCAAAGGCCTCAACCATCTTGGAAAGATCGCGAAGGACCGCGGATTCAAACTGTGCTTCCACCATCATATGGGAACGGTCGTCCAGACGAGCGAAGAGACGGACCGCATGATGAGCAATACGGATCCGGAGCTGGTCTTCCTGTGCTATGACACCGGTCATTTTACCTTTGCCGGAGAGGATCCGCTTGCCATGCTCAAAAAGTACGCTGACAGAGTCGGGCATGTCCACCTGAAGGATATGAGGCTTCCGGTGGTCGAGGAAGCGAGGAAGAACAACTGGAGCTTCCTGCAGGCAGTCAGGAACGGGGCATTTACGGTACCCGGAGACGGCGGCGTTGATTTCGATCCGATCTTTAAGCTTCTCTCCGAGAGCGGCTATACCGGATGGCTTCTGGTGGAAGCGGAGCAGGATCCGGCGAAGGCGGAGCCGCTGGAGTATGCGATTAAGGGAAGAAACTATATCAGGGAACATACGGGACTTTGATTTGGCGAAAACTAACGTAAACCATGCATGAACAGGAGGAAAGACATGGGAAAAGACCTTAAGATCGGTATTATCGGATGCGGCGCGATTGGAAAAGACCACTGCAGGAGAATTCTTCAGACGGTTCCGGGGGCAACCGTGGTTGCGGTCAGCGACTATGTGGCTGCTGCCGCCGATGAGACGGCTGCGCTCTATGGCATCCGCTCATTCGGGAATGACTGCGACGGCATGATTAAGGATCCGGAAGTAGAGGCGGTTGTCATCACGTCGATCGATCCCACCCATCATGACTATGTGATGAAGGTGCTGGCGGAAAAGAAGTGGTGCTTCTGCGAGAAGCCCCTCTCCCAGAACGCGAAGGACTGCGAGGAGATCATCGCGAAGGAACTGGAGATCGGAAAGAAGATGGTCCAGGTCGGCTTCATGCGCCGGTATGACAGAGGATACGCGGAGATGAAGCGCATCATCGAGTCCGGCGAGATCGGACGCCCGATCCTGATCAAGGCGGCGCACCGCAATGTCTCCCAGGGTCCCGGGTTCAAGACCGAGAACGGTGTCACGAACGTGGCGATCCATGAGCTGGACATCTGCCGCTGGCTGCTGGGCGAGGAGTACAAGGACGTACAGTGTGTCCGGGTCCGCCAGAGTGCGAACTCCAACAAGGGCTATGACAATCCGCAGGTTATGCTGATGCGTACGCAGAACGACTGCTTCATCGATGTCGAAGTGCAGGTTGCCGACGGATACGGCTATGACATCCAGTGCGAGGTGGTCTGTGAGAACGGAACCGTGAAGCTCCCGGATCCCTACGCGGTCGTCCGCCGTTCCCGTCCGGATATCACGAAGGATCCGGGCGAGACCATGCCGATCATGACAGACTGGAAGGAGCGCTTCATCGAGGCGTACGACATTGAGATGTGCGAATGGGTCAAGTCCGTGCATGAAGGAAAGCTGACCGGCCCCTCCTCCTGGGACGGCTATGTGGCATGCGTTGCCGGCGACGCGCTGAACGCGTCCAGGGGAACTTCGGAATTCCTGCCGGTGAAGACGATTGAGAAACCGGAACTGTATAAGTAAAGATGATCTTCAGGCCCTGCCCGGAAAACGCTTCGAACGTTTTTCGCGGCGGGGCCTGTGTCCGGAATGGGCGCATCTGTACGCGGCACCGGGCGAAAAACGGAGCATGAGAGCATGAAGGTTACGATGCAGAAAATTGCGGAGGCAGTCGGTGTCTCCCGCGGCACGGTGGACCGTGCCATTCATCACCGGGGAAGGATTGATCCGGAAGTTGAGACCCGGATCTTTGAGACGGCCCGGCTGATGGGGTATGCCCTTCCCCGGGCGGGAAACGGCAAAGAGGGGATCCCTGACCCGAAAAAAGAGATCCGGATCGGCGTGATCACCTACCTCTGCAACGCCGGCTTCATGCGGGAGATTAACCGGGGAATCGCCGAGGCGAAGGAAGAGCTCCTCGACAGGGGAGTTAGAATCGTCCTCCGGGAAAGCGAAGCGGTAGATGAAAGGGAACAGCTCAAGTATCTGGAAGAGCTGGACCAGCTGGGCGTGGACGGACTTGCCGTCATGCCCATCGACACCGGGGCGATCCGGAAGAAGCTTTACGCGCTTTCCGAAAAACAGATTCCCCTGGTCATGTTCAATTCCAAGCTGTCCGGGATTCCCAGGCTCAGCTATGTCGGAATGGACAATTTCCAGAGCGGGAGAGCCGCCGCGGGCCTGATGAATATGCTGACCGGCGGGACAGGAAGGATCCTGGTGATCACGGGCAGCTTCGGCAACCAGCTGATCAATGCGCGTGTGGACGGCTTCACGACGGAGATCAAGGAATCCTTTCCGGGACTGGCCATAGCGTCCGTACAGAGCTCCTACGACAGCGCCGGGGACGTGCAGAAGATTATCGAGGACTCGATGCTGAACATCCCGGGGATCAACGGGATCTTTGTGGTATCCAGCGGGCAGACGGGGATCCGGGACGCGTTTGCGACGCTGAACCTGGACAGGCGGCCTGCCGTGGTGATCTATGACCAGACCCCAAAGAATGAGAAGCTGCTGACAGATGACCTGGCGGATTTCCTGATTGACCAGGGCGGATTCGAACAGGGCTACCGGCCGCTGCACATCCTGGCCGGCGCGATCAGCCGGGGGATTCTGCCTGAGACGCAGGAGGAGCATACGGAGATCAGTATCCGGACGAAGTACACCCTGTAAAATGCACGCGATTGCGTTCAAAATGTCTTTGCACGCGAATATCATACAAAATGCACAATGCTGAACGCGCATTATTGGATGTTCTGCCAATAGACAGCAGAGAGAAGATTCTCTAATATTTAGGCATAGACTGAGAAAACGTCAGGTGCGTTCATTTTGCAGGAATGCACGCATCCCAGAGAGACAGCGGAACAGGCCGGCAGCGACAGCATCGCCTGTGTATCGTACTTCGGATTCCCGGAGAAGATGGAAAAGCAGGCTCCCGGGGCAAGAGAGAGAATCAAGAGAGCTTCCTGGATGAGCGCTGCAGGAACAAAAGAAAGGAGACAGTTGATGAGCAAGACAGTCAGACTGACAACGGCACAGGCGATCGTTAAATTCCTGGACCAGCAGTATGTGGCAAGAGACGGAGAAGAGACGAAATTTGTTGATGCGTTCTTCACCCTGTTCGGCCACGGGATTGCGGTCGGACTCGGAGAGGCGCTTGACACGAATCCGGGAAACATCAAGGTCATGCAGGGCAGAAATGAGCAGGGCATGTGCCACTGCGCCATCGCCTACGCGAAGCAGCATGACAGGAAGAAGATCATCCCCTGTGCTTCCTCCATCGGGCCCGGCGCGGCCAACATGGTGACCGCGTGCGGCACCGCTACCGTCAACAACATTCCGCTGCTGGTGTTCCCGTCGGATACCTACGCGTCCAGGCAGCCGGACCCGGTGCTGCAGCAGATCGAGCAGAGCAGCTCCCTGGCGCTGACGACAAATGACGCCTTCAAGCCGGTATGTAAATACTGGGACAGGATCCAGCGCCCCGAGCAGCTGATGAGCGCGCTGATCAACGCGATGCGCGTGCTGACCGACCCGGCGGAGACCGGCGCTGTGGCGATCGCCCTTCCGCAGGATGTGGAAGGAGAAGCGTACGACTATCCGGAAAGCTTCTTTGTAAAGCGCGTCCACCGCATCACCAGGCCGGTGGCGGTGGAGGAAGAGCTGCAGGATGTGGCGGAAGTGATCAAAGCGTCCAAAAAGCCGATCGTGATTGTCGGCGGCGGCGTGCGTTACTCGGAAGCCGGAGAAGAGGTCGAGAAGTTCTGCGAAGAGTTCGGGATCCCCTTCGGCGAGACGCAGGGCGGAAAGAGTGCCTGCAGGTCCGGCCATCCATTCTGCCTGGGCGGCATAGGCGTGACGGGAACCTCCGCCTCCAACAAGATTGCGAAGGAAGCAGACTGCGTGATCGGAATCGGCACCCGCATGGGTGACTTCACCACCAGCTCCAAGTGGCTGTTCCACAATGAGAACGTACGCTTCGCGGCTATCAATATCAGCCGCTTCCACGCGTACAAGTTCGATGCCGTCAAGGCGGTGGGCGATGCACGCGAGAGCGTGAAGGTACTGAGCGCAATCCTGAGGAACGCGGGATATCACTCCGCATACACCACTGAGATCAAAGAGGCAAAGAAAGAATGGGATGATGAGCTTGAGCGCCTTGGCGGCATCGTCTGCGACGGACCGGAATTTGAGCCGATCATCAAGGCAAGAGACGAGCGCACCATTCCGGAATTCTTCAAACTGTATGGCACATCCCTGACCCAGACGGCCGCGCTGGCAACGCTCCGGGCGGTGATGGGGCCGGATGACAACATCGTCTGCGCGGGCGGTTCGCTTCCGAGTGACCTGCAGCGTGTCTGGAAGACGGACAAGCGCGGCGGGTATCATGTGGAATACGGTTATTCCTGCATGGGATACGAGATCGGCGCGTCGATGGGCGTCAAGATGGCACAGCCGGAAGCGGAAGAATACACCGTGGTCGGCGACGCCGGTTTCCAGATGCTTTCCAGCGAACTGGGAACCATCATGCAGGAGAGAGTCAAGACGAATATCCTCGTCTTTGACAACTGCGGATTCGGCTGCATCAACAACCTGGAGATGACACACGGCATCGGATCCCTGGCGACAGAATTCCGTTACACGGATGGAAAGAAGCCCTGCGGCGACCTGATCCCGATGGACTACGCGAAGATCGGGGAAGCGTATGGGATGAAGTCCTACACCTGCCGCTCGGTGGAAGAGCTTGCCGCGGCACTGAAGGATTCCAGGAAGCAGACGGTTGCCTGTCTGTTTGACCTGAAGGTTCTCCCGAAGACCATGACAGACGGCTATGGCGCATGGTGGAATGTGGGTATCGCCGCCACCTCCGAGAAGGAGAGTGTCCGCCAGGCTGCCGCGGAGGTTATGGAACACAGGGATCAGGCGAGAAAGTACTGATTCCGCGCCAGGCGCGCTTCCCGGCCCGGGAAGCGCGGTACAAAGATAAAAGACAGAAGGGAACGGGAAAGCGCATGGAGAAAAAAGTATTCGGGTATCCCACATTCGATGAGAACGGGGAGAAGATCCTGACCACTTATGACAATGAATATTCGGACATGCTGATGGATATCCGGGTATACCGGATGAAGAGCGGCAGCAGGAGAACCTTCCGGAGGGAAGGTGAAGAGATCGCGGTACTGCTTCTCTCAGGAAAGATTGCTTTTCTCTGGGAAGGAAACAGTACCGAGGTGTCAAGAAAAGACGTCTGGACAGAAGGCCCTTATGCGCTGCATGTATCCTCCGGCATTGAGGTGACAGTGGAAGCGCTCGAAGAGAGCGAGATTCTGGTGCAGTGCACGCACAATGAGAAGGCGTTTGCTTCCAGGCTGTATGAGCCGAAGGACGCGCCGTGGGGATACTCCAGTGTCGGTAAGTTCGGCAATGTCGCGAAGAGAAGAGTCAATACGATCTTCGATCATGACATTCAGCCCGCGTCAAACATGGTTCTTGGAGAAGTGCTGAATGACCGCGGCAACTGGTCCGGCTATCTGCCCCACAGGCATCCGCAGCCGGAGACGTATTATTTCATGTTTGACCGTCCGGAAGGATTCGGCGCGAGCTTTGTCGGCGACGAAGTCTTCAAGAGCACGGACGGAAGCTTTTCGGCGATCCCGGGCGGCGCGCTTCATCCGCAGGCGGTGGCTCCCGGCTTCCAGATGTACACCTGCTGGATGATCCGCCATCTGGATGGAAATCCATGGCTGCAGACAGACCGCTGCGAAGACGACCGCTATGTCTGGATGCATGACGCGAAGTTTGAATAAAACCAGTACTTCCGGCTGCCCGCAGCGAAAGATGCGCAGTATTTGAGCCGGATGACGGTTTGAAAACAAGAAAGAAACAAGGTAGAAACCATATTTCAGCACCCCATATAAATACAGAAAGGATAAGGAGGAAATCATGGCAAAAATCAAAGTTGGTGTAGCAGGTTACGGAACAATCGGACAGCGTCTGGCAGACGGCGTTGCACTGCAGGGCGACATGGAGCTGGTCGGAATCGCGGATCTGGCCCCGACCCTGTCGCTTCAGGCTCTTCGCGAGAGAGATATGATCGGCGCGAACGGCGTGAAATACAATCTGTATCTGGTCGACGGCGCGGACGAGGCGGCATTCCAGGAGAAGGATATCCCGGTCGAGGGAACATTTGCGGATCTGTGCCAGAAGGTTGACATCATGCTGGATTCCGCTCCGGGCGGCGTCGGCGCGAAGAACAAAGAGAACTACTATGACAAGTACGGCGTAAAGGCGATCTTCCAGGGCGGCGAGAAGAATTCGGTCGCGGATGTCTTCTTCCATGGCTATGCCAACTTCGAGAAGGGCGTCGGCCAGAATTACCTGAAGCTGACCTCCTGCAACACCACCGGCCTGATCCGCTCCGTAGACTGCCTGGACCGCGCGTTCGGCATCGAGAGAGTTGCGATTACCATCATCCGCCGTGTTGCGGATCCGGGCGATTATCACCGCGGACTGACAAACGCGCTGCAGATGGACAAGGCTCCGTCCCATCAGGCGGTGGACCTGATGACGATCATGCCGCATGTCCATGCGACAGGCATCCTGGTGCATACGCCGGTCACCCACGGCCACATCATCACGGTCGTCGCGTCGGGCAGGCACGGACGGAAGATCTCCAGAGACGAGGCACTTGCTGCATTCGAGAAGCATCCGCGTATCCGCGTCGTCTCCATCGACGAGGGCTTCAAGGGCAATGCCTCCCTGTTCAAGTACGCGAGAGACCTGGGCAACCGCCGCGGCGACATGTATGAGATCGGCCTTTGGAAGGATTCCATTGTCGAGTCCGGCAATGACATCATGTACGCGATCAACATCCCGCAGGAGAGTGTAACGATTCCGGAGACCATGGACGCGATCCGTGCTTCCATGGAGATGCAGCTGACCTGCGAAGAGGGTACCGCCGAGACCAACAAATATCTGGGAATCGGCAAGTTCAAAAAGTAATCTTTTATGACAGGCCCTGCCCCGCGCCCTTCATCCGGGGGCGCCGGAGGGCTGTTCGCGCTATATACTGGCTGCACTGAATGTCTGACGGAGGCAGGAATACAGTGTAACCGCGTAGATCGCGGCGATGAATTGCAGTCTGCGGCAGATTTCGACCGCGAATATAAGACCGGGAGAACATACATGAGATTTGGGATCAATACGATTGACGAATTTGAACTGGCCGGCAAGACGGTTTTGTGCCGTGTGGACATGAACCAGCCGGTGGATAAAGCGACAGATACCCTGAAGAGCACACAGCGGATCGAGGCCTGCGCCCCGACCCTGAAGGAGCTGTCTGACAAGGGGGCAAAGGTTGTGATTCTGTGCCACCAGGGCAGTGACATCGAGTACCAGAATTTCTACTGTACCAGACCGCACGCGAAGGTCCTCTCTTCCCTGATCGGGAAAGAGGTGAAGTGGGTTGAGGATGTGTGCGGGCCGACTGCGAGAGAAGCGATCCGCTCCATGAAAGACGGGGATCTCCTGCTTCTGGACAATGTCCGCTTCTGCTCTGAGGAGCAGACGTTGTTTGAGCTGAAGCTGAAGCTGTCTCATGAGGAGCAGGCCAGGACGCAGGTGGTCACGAAACTCGCTCCCCTGGCAGACCTGTATGTGTGCGACGCGTTTGCGGCCTCCCACAGGGACCAGCCGACTCTGTGCGGCTTTGAGCAGGTGCTTCCGTCCGCGATGGGAAGACTGTTTGAGAAGGAATACTGCGTGATCTCCGAACTGATGGAGAGCCCGGAGAAGCCCTGCGTGTTTGTCCTTGGCGGGTCCAAGATCAGCGACGCCTTCATCATGATGGAGACTGTCCTGAAGAGCGGAAGCGCGGATAAGGTCCTGACAGGCGGCCTGGCAGGCAATATCCTTCTGCATGCGATGGGGCAGAAGATCGGCCAGAAGAGTGTTGACTTTATCTATGCGAAGAATTATGAGGAATACATCCCGAAGGCAAAAGAACTTTACGAGAAGTACAGTGACAGGATTGTACTTCCGGTGGATCTGGGCGGCGTCCAGGATGGAGAACGTGTGGAGTATGCGCCGGAGAATGTGCCGGATGATTTCTCCGCGATCGATATCGGAGAGAAAACGATTCTTCTCTACTGTGATCTGATCGCGAACGCGAAGACCGTATTCGTAAACGGTCCCATGGGAATCTTTGAGGAGAGCCTGAGTGAAGCCGGTACTAAGAGGATCTTTGAGGCGCTTGGCGATACGCCGGCCTATACCGTCGTCGGCGGAGGAGATTCCGTAACGGCAGCGAAGAAGTACAAGGTCACGGATAAGCTTGGCTATGTCTGCACGGGCGGCGGAGCGCTGATCCGCTTCCTTACCGGAGAAGAGCTGCCGGTTGTCAAGGCGCTGAGGCATGCGGCGAAGGCATTTCCGGTTAATTATACTGGTTAACCTTAGCGATTTCCAAGCGTCAGCGCCGGAAAGCGCTTAGTTTAACCGCATATACCGCGGTGAAATCGTCCA
>ONVT01000271.1 GCA_900321365.1 uncultured Eubacteriales bacterium
CCGTCATATCCGTATTCCCTGCAGAATTCCGCGATCCTCTCCGCTCCCTTCTGGAAATCGCCTTCTCCGAGCCGCTCGATCAGAAGGTTAGCGGCGTCATTGTCCGATACCGTGATCATGCTCACGATGGTATCCCGCAGATGTCCGTCATAGTTTTCATGGAAGGGGATTGCCTGTTCTCCTTCCTTCGGATAACACATGTAGCGGTACACGGCACCCATGATGAACAGCTTCACCACACTTGCCGACTGCATGATGTCATCCTCGTGATATCCGTAGACTTCCCCTGTCTCAAGATCCTCATAGGCAGCTGACCAGTGTTCTCCCATTGCTTCCCTGTCTCTGATCAGATCCGTCACAGCTGCCTCCAGCGGTCCCATTGCTTTCTCCGTTTCTGTTTCGGTTTCCGTCTCCACTGCAGCTTCTGTCTGATCTTCCGGTTCCACCGCAGTCTTTGTCTGAGCCGCAGTTTCCGTCTGTACTTCCGTTTCCGACATACTCTCCGTCTGTACTGTCCCGGATACCGGCTGCATGGTTTCCGACACCATGCCGGATTCCGGCTGTCCTTCCGTCTGCCCAAAAGCCATGGTTTCCGGCTCCGTACCGTCTTCTACGATAAGATCCATCTCCGTACCGGGCTCCGGTCCGACCATCATATCTCCGACCTCATCGATCAGCTGCTTTCCGACTGCGGTATTCTCCGTGATCTGCTGCTCCTGCGTCTGGTCCTGCAGGTTTCCGATAATCGGTCCGATTCCCCCGCAACCGCCAAGTCCCAGTGCCATACATGCGGCCAGCACACAGAGTCCGGTTTTTTTCATTCCTGTCTTCATTCCCTAAATCCTTTTTTCAGGCTGTCAGGAGCAGTTCCTTTCAGCGGTACCCGGCTGCTGATAGCAGCTGACATACAGATTCCGCTCCATGCATCTACTCCATCTCTGTGTCCGGGGAGTCTTCCTCCTGTATGTCTTCCGCATCGTCCATCTCATTATCGATGTCGTCCACATCCTCTCTGTCTACGGACTCATCTGAAGGATCCTCATCCGTTTCTTCTTCGTCTTCGCTCTTCTGTACACTCTCACGCACTTTCGCGACAGAGACAACGAGGTCATCCTCATTCAGGCGCATCAGCTTTACGCCGGACGTAATCCTGCTGAGAACAGATATATTCTCACAGCTCATACGGATGATAATTCCGTCAGAATTGATCATCAGAATCTCATCATCCTGCTCAACGGCCATTGCATCCACCAGATTGCCTGTCTTCTCCAGAATTCTGTAGCAGAGGACACCCTTTCCGCCGCGGCTCTGTGTCTTGAATTCAGCAATATCCGTCAGCTTGCCCAGGCCCTTTTCCGACACAGTCAGAAGGAACGGCGCCGCATCAGCGATCACCATGGAAACCACTTCGTCACCGTCCATCAGGTTGATGCCCCTCACTCCCATGGAAGGCCTTCCGGTAGATCTCGCGTCGGATTCCCTGAACCGGATACACTGTCCAAACTTCGTGATCAGGAGGATCTCCTGCTCATCGTCCGTCGCTTCCACAGAGATCAGTTCATCGTCCACTCTCAGCGCAATCGCGATCAGACCGTTCTTCCGGACATTCGCGTACTCGGACAGCAGTGTTCTCTTGATCTGCCCACGTCTGGTTGCCATGGTCAGATATCCGTTTTCATTGTATTCCTCATCGGACCCCACGGCGATTACGGCAGACAGTTTCTCATCACTCTGCAGCTGAAGCAGGTTTACAATCGCAGTGCCCCTTGCCGTACGGCCCGCCTCCGGAACCTCATAGGCCTTCATCTTGTAGACGCGGCCCTTGTTGGTGAAGATCATCAGGTCCGCGTGGGTATCCGTCATGAGAAGCCGGTCGATGTAGTCCTCCTTCAGGGCCTGCATTCCCTTGATCCCCTTGCCGCCGCGGTTCTGTGACTTGAAGTTGTCTTCACTCATACGCTTAATGTATCCAAGCTTTGTAAGCGTGATGACGACATCCTCCTTCTCCACCAGGTCTTCCGCGTCGAATTCTCCCAGATCATAACCGATCTGTGTTCTCCTCTCATCCCCGTATTTTTCGGAAATGACCAGGATTTCTTCCCTGATTACGCCAAGCAGCAGCTTTTCGTCGCCGAGGATTGCCGTGAGACGGGCAATGGTTTTGAGCAGCTGCTCATGCTCTGCCTCGATCTTTCCTCTCTCCAGACCGGTCAGTGCCCTCAGCCGCATGTCGATGATTGCCTGGGCCTGCGCGTCATCCAGGCCGAATTTTTCGATCAGGGATGCCTTCGCCGTCTGCGGGCTCTCCGAGGAACGGATGATCCGGATAACCTCATCGATATTGTCCAGCGCGATCAGCAGACCCTGCAGGATATGATCCCTTTCCTGTGCCTTGTTCAGGTCATAGCGCGTGCGCCTGGTGACAACCTCTTCCTGATGCTTCAGGTAATACTGGAGCATCTCCAGCAGATTCAGAACCTTCGGTTTGTTGTCGATCAGCGCCAGCATGATCACGCCGAAGGTATCCTGCAGCTGGGTGTGGAGAAACAGCTTATTCAGGATAATATTCGCGTTCGCGTCCTTCCGCACATCAATGCTGATGCGCATGCCCTCCCGGCTCGACTCATCCGTAATGCCGGTGATGCCGTCGATCTTCTTGTCACGCACCAGGGAGGCCATCTTTTCGATCAGCCTTGCCTTGTTCACCAGATACGGAAGCTCCGTGACAACGATCCTGCTTTTCCCGTTCGGAAGCGTCTCGATATCCGTGACCGCGCGCACCCGGATCTTTCCCCTTCCGGTCCGGTACGCGTCACTGATTCCGTTCTTTCCCAGAATCATCGCCCCCGTCGGAAAATCCGGTCCCTTGATGATCTTCATCAGTTCTTCGATCGAAGTCTCGCGGTCTTCATTAACCCGGTTGTCAATAATCTTTACCACCGCATCGATGACTTCTCTCAGATTGTGGGGAGGAATATTGGTCGCCATTCCGACGGCAATTCCCGTCGTCCCGTTTACCATCAGGTTCGGAAAACGGCTTGGAAGCACGGTCGGTTCCTTCTCCGTCTCATCAAAGTTCGGAACAAAATCAACCGTGTCCTTATTGATGTCCGCCAGCATCTCCATGGACATCTTCGACAGCCTTGCCTCGGTGTAACGCATCGCGGCGGCACCGTCGCCGTCCACCGATCCGAAGTTTCCGTGGCCGTCCACCAGCGGATACCGCATGGACCAGTCCTGTGCCATATAGACAAGAGCACCGTAGATGGAACTGTCCCCGTGAGGATGGTACTTACCCATGGTATCGCCGACGATACGGGCACACTTGCGGTGCGGCTTGTCGGGACCGTTATTCAGCTCGATCATCGAATACAGAACCCTGCGCTGTACCGGCTTCAGACCATCCCTGACATCAGGAAGCGCCCTTGCGGCGATCACGCTCATCGCGTAATCGATATAGGACTCCTCCATCGTCTTCTGAAGATCCACTTCCCGGATCTGGTCAAATATTTTGTCATCCATTCTGTGATCTCCTGCTTATACATCCAGATTCCGGACTCTGGCTGCATTCTCTTCGATAAACTCCCTGCGCGGCTCCACCTGGTCGCCCATGAGAGTCGTGAACGTCACGTCAATCGAGGAGATATCGCTCTCATCCATGGATACTCTCTTCAGGATTCGTCTCTCAGGATCCATGGTGGTCTCCCAGAGCTGGTCTGCGTCCATCTCTCCCAGTCCTTTGTAGCGCTGGATCTTGTTATTCTGGTCCCGGCCGACTTCGGAGAGAATCCTGTTCAGTTCCTCATCGGAATACGCGTACCATACCTTCTTGTTCTTTTCAAGCTTGTACAGCGGCGGAGTTGCGAGGTACACATGCCCCTGCTGGATCAGCTCCGGCATGAACCTGTAGAAAAATGTCAGCAGCAGCGTCGCGATATGGGCTCCGTCCACGTCAGCATCAGTCATAATAATAATTCTGTTATATCGAAGTTTCTCGATATCAAAATCTTCATGAATACCGGTTCCGAACGCCGTGATCATGGCGCGGATCTCAGCGTTTCCGAGGATCCTGTCCAGCCTTGCCTTCTCGACATTCAGGATCTTGCCGCGCAGCGGAAGGATTGCCTGTGTCGCCCTTGCTCTCGCGGTCTTGGCAGAGCCGCCGGCGGAATCTCCCTCGACGATGAATATCTCACAGTTGTCGCGGTTCTTATCTGTGCAGTCCGCAAGCTTTCCGGGAAGGCTCAGTCCGTCCAGCGCGCTCTTTCTTCTCGTCAGGTCTCTCGCCTTTCTGGCGGCAGCCCTGGCTCTCTGTGCCATCACGGATTTCTCGATGATCAGCTTGCCGATCTGCGGATGCTGTTCCAGATAAATCCCCAGCCGTTCACTCAGAAGGCTTTCCACGGCACCCCTTGCCTCGGAATTGCCAAGCTTCTGCTTTGTCTGTCCCTCAAACTGCGGTTCCCCGATCTTGATGGAAATAATCGCGGTCAGGCCTTCGCGGATGTCTTCTCCGGTCAGATTCTCCTCACTGTCCTTGAGCAGCTTCTGCGCCCTGCCGTAATCATTGAATGTCTTGGTCAGCGCATTTCGAAATCCGGTCATGTGCGTCCCGCCTTCCGGCGTGACGATATTGTTCACGAAGGAGTATGTCGACTCGTTGTAACCGTCGTTATGCTGCATGGCAATCTCGACCAGCACACCGTCCTTCTCACCCTCGCAGTCAATGATATCATCATACAGAGGCGTCTTCCCTTTATTCAGGTACTGCACGAACTCACGGATTCCGCCTTCATAGTAGAATGACCTCTCCTTCCAGGGATCCACTCTCTCGTCGGTAAGCGTGATCCTAAGCCCCTTCGTCAGGAATGCCGTCTCGCGGAGTCTCTGTCTGAGCGTGTCAAAATCATACTCCAGCGTCTCAAAGATCGAACTGTCCGCCATGAATGTGACCTGCGTCCCGCTCTCTTCCGGGCTGCAGTCTCCGACCACCTTCAGGTCATAGATCGCATGTCCTTTCTCATAACGCTGCTGGTAGATCTTCCCGTCATGGAACACCTGAACCTCCAGGTAATCGGAGAGCGCGTTCACAACCGACGCTCCGACACCATGCAGTCCTCCTGAAACCTTGTATCCCCCTCCGCCGAATTTTCCGCCGGCATGGAGCACCGTGAAGACTACCTCCACCGCTGGCCGTCCTGTCTTTTCATTGATCCCGACCGGAATCCCCCTGCCGTCATCCCTGACCGTGATGGAGTTATCAGGATGAATATTCACCCTGATATGAGAGCAGGCGCCCGCCAGCGCTTCGTCAACAGAATTGTCCACGATCTCATACACAAGGTGGTGCAGTCCTCTGGAAGAAGTCGACCCGATGTACATTCCCGGTCTCTTCCTGACTGCCTCAAGTCCTTCCAGTACCTGTATCTGATTCGCGCCATATTCGGCGCTCGTCTCAGTTCCCATAAAACCTCCGAAATCTGCCGCCATCCGGGCAGGAAGCCATTATTTCTTTTACGTTTTTTCATTTAACGCATATGGAAGAATTATACCACAATTATGAAAAAAACGCGAGATATACCCAGGAATCAGCAGGCAGGCCGCGCGGCAGGGGCACCGCCTCCGTGTGCCACCAGCGCCCGCTCCCGCTATGGTGGCACACGGAGGCGGTGCCCCTGCCGCGCGGCCTGCCTGTTGATTCCCTCCGTACTCTC
>ONVT01000269.1 GCA_900321365.1 uncultured Eubacteriales bacterium
ATCAGTGATTGAAAAATCGCTGTGAACAGATGAGAAAAGGCATGAGAGGGAGAATGACATGAGAGTTTTCGAGGGATTTCAAAAGGGTGTGAATCTTGGAGGGTGGATCTCCCAGTTTGACAGATATGATACGGTACATTTTGACAGCTTTATCGTGGAAGACGACATCCGGAGCATCGCCTCGCTGGGGTTCGACCATGTCAGGGTTCCTGTGGATTATGTGCTATTTGAGGAGGAGGACGGAACCCGGAAGGAGGATGGATTCCGGTATCTGGAACAGTGCAGGGGATGGTGTGAGAAATACGGCCTCCGCATGCTGATTGATCTGCATGAGTGCTTCGGATACTCCTTTGATCCGCTGAAGAAGGACATGGACCGGGAGCGGTTTTTCTATGATTCCGCTCTCCAGGAGCGGTTCTTTTCCCTCTGGGAAAGGATCGCCGAGCGCTTTCGCGCCTTTCCGCAGCAGGTGGCGTTCGAACCGCTGAATGAAGTCGTCCTTCAGGAGGTGGCGGATGCGTGGAACACGGTGGCATCCTCCTGGATCAGGAGAATGCGTCGCATCGTTCCTCAAAGCTGGCTGGTGGTCGGAGGGGTATGCTACAGCTCAGTGACAAGCGTTCCCCTTCTGGATCTCCCGCTGGACGACAGGATCGTATACAATTTCCATTGTTATGAGCCGATTGTCTTCACGCACCAGGGCGCCTACTGGGTGGAAAATATGCCGCGTGATTTCCGGATCGGTTATCCTATGAAGTTGGAGCAGTACCGCCATATCCTGAGGGAGCAGAAGCTGTCCGAGGATCTGGCCGCCACCATCTTCCGCGGGGACATCCATGAGATTGGGGAAGGCTTCTTTGAGGACATCTTCCGCCCGGCGGTTCAGAAAGCGGAAAAGGACAATATCCCGCTCTACTGCGGCGAGTACGGGGTTATCGATCTTGCCCCGGCTCAGGACACGCTGCGGTGGCTGAAGGACATCCACGCCGTCATGAACCGGCACGGAATCGGCCGGGCACTGTGGAATTACAAGGAGAAGGATTTCGGCTTCGTCGGCGAGTCGTTTGCCTCCATTCGGGAGCAGTTTATTGAAGTGTTATAAGGTTACAAGTCACGCTCCCGCCCCCCGGTGCAGCGAGGGTGGCGGGGGTGTGGCTTATAGCATGATAAGCGCCCGTTGCCGGGAACGAAGGCTGTTTTCACACACTCTGAAAAGTGCTATGATAGACTTCAAGACCGGGGTTAACGCCGGAGAGAGCAGGAACCGCAGGATGAAAGACATGGAGGAGGAAGAACATGAAGAGAGAACTGAGAAGGTCAGCAAAGAATTGTATCATCTTCGGTGTGTGCGGCGGTATCGCGGAATACCTTGGCATTGACCCTAATGTCGTGAGGCTCATATGGGTCGCGGTCTCGCTGTTCGCGGGAGCCGGCATCCTGCTGTATATCATCGCCGCGTTCCTGCTTCCGAAAGCGGATCCGATGGAGAAGGATCTGCAGGATGTGATTCACCCGGAGGAGGAAGAAGAATAAAGCCGATACATTTCACACCCTGCAAACTCATAGCTGAGGGGCGGCGGGGCTGAATGCCGCCGGCGTTCCTGGAATGAAGCACGCACTGCCGGGCAGGGCGTGCTTCAGCAATGTTGAGAAAGGAAAACACAGATGAACATAGAGAAAACGATCGCCTCGGAACTGGGCATCCAGACCTGGCAGGTGGAGGCGGTGATCCGTCTGATCGATGAGGGAAATACGATTCCATTTATCGCCAGATACCGGAAGGAGGCGCACGGCACGCTGAATGACGAGCAGCTCCGCAGCCTCGACGAGCGCCTGCGCTATCTGAGGACCCTGGAGGAGAGGCGGGGCGTCATTCTTGCGTCCATCGAAGAACAGGGAAAGCTGACAGAGGAGCTGAGGAAAAAGATTGAAGAGGCGCCGACGCAATCCTCGCTGGAGGATCTGTACCTGCCGTTTCGCCCGAAGCGGCGGACCCGGGCGTCGATCGCGAAGGAGAGGGGGCTGGAAGGACTGGCGCTCGAGATCCTGTCGCAGGAGATGAAGTGCCCTGCCCTGGAGAGAGCGGCGGACTTTGTGGATCCTGAGAAGGATGTGAAGGATGCCGAAGCCGCCCTTGCGGGCGCGAAGGACATCATTGCCGAGGGGATCTCCGACAGGGCGGATCTCCGCGCGCTGATCCGCGGGAAAACCTTTGAAAATGCCTCGCTGGTGTCCGAGGTGAAAAAGGAGATGGACCAGCCCGGATCGGTTTACGAGCGGTATTTCCATTATGAGGAGCCGGCGGCGAAGATCCCGGGACACCGGATTCTGGCACTGAACCGGGGTGAGAAGGAGAAGGTTCTCTCCGTCAGCGTCCGTGTTGACGAGGAGGAGATGATCCGGTCGATCGAACACGCGGTTCTGAATCCAAAGGCCCCGGGGTATGCACATTCCTGTGAGGCCCTGAAGGATGCCTGCTCGGACGCCTACCGCAGGCTGATCGCGCCCGCGATTGAGAGAGAACTTCGAAGCAGTCTGACGGAGAAGGCGGAGGACGGCGCAATCGATGTATTTGGAAAAAATCTCCGCCAGCTGCTGATGCAGCCGCCGATCGCCGGGCAGGTTGTTCTGGGATGGGATCCGGCTTTCAGGACCGGATGCAAGATTGCTGTTGTTGACAGCACGGGAAAGGTGCTGGATACCACGGTGGTCTATCCGACCGCGCCGACTACACCGGCGAAGATCGAGACCGCGAAGCAGACGATTAAGCGGCTGATCGCAAAATACCACGTCACGCTCATTTCCTGTGGAAACGGCACCGCGTCCAGGGAGTCGGAGCAGATCATCGCGCAGATCCTGGCGGAGATCAATGACCCGGAGATTCATTATGTGATCGTCAATGAGGCCGGTGCGTCTGTCTATTCAGCAAGCAAACTGGCGACGGAGGAGTTTCCGGAGTTTGATGTCGGACAGAGGAGTGCAGCTTCGATCGCCCGCCGTCTGCAGGACCCGCTGTCCGAACTGGTCAAGATCGACCCAAAGTCCATCGGCGTCGGGCAGTACCAGCACGACTGCGACCAGAAGAAGCTGGGAGAAAAGCTGGAGGGCGTCGTGGAAACCTGCGTCAACCAGGTTGGCGTCGACCTGAACACGGCGTCCGGAGCGTTGCTGGAATATGTCTCGGGAATCACGAAAAAGACTGCGAAATCCATCGTGGACTGGAGAAATGAAAACGGCAGCTTCTCGGACAGGAAGCAGCTTCTGAAGGTCGCGGGACTGGGGCCGAAGGCCTACCAGCAGTGCGCGGGCTTTTTGCGGATCCGGGGCGGGAAGAATGCGCTGGATATGACCGGAGTGCATCCGGAATCCTATGAGGCGGCCACAAGGCTTCTGGAGATGCTTGGGTTCAGCCTGCAGGACGTGAAGGACAGAAAGGTCAGGGGGCTGAGCGAGCGAATGAAGGACCGTGAAAGGGCACGGGAGACGGCGAAGGAGCTTGGCACCGGAACAGAGACGCTGATCGATATCGCATCGGAGCTCGAGAAGCCCGGGCGCGATCCCAGGAGCGACATGCCAAAGCCGGTCCTGCGTTCGGACGTTCTTTCGATGGAGGATCTTGAGAGTGGGATGATTCTGAACGGGACCGTTCGGAATGTCATCGACTTCGGCGCATTTGTCGATATCGGAGTTCATCAGGACGGACTCGTCCACATATCACAGATGAGCGACACGAAATATGTGAAGCATCCCCTTGATGTTGTGTCGGTGGGAGATGTCGTCAGGGTGAAGGTGCTGTCTGTCGATCCGGAGCGAAAGAGGATCGCACTGACCATGAAGCTTGGGGAAGACGCGGCTCTGCGCAGGCCGGTGGACATTGAAAAGCAGGCTGCCGGGGGAAGCGGGAAGCGCAGTGCCCCGGAAAGAGCATCGAATCCCCGGCCCGAAAGAAGGGATGACAGAAGAGGGAATGAGAGAAGCGGCGTAGACCAGAGACCGGAAAGGCGGCCTTCGCAGGAGGGGAAAAGGAGGCAGGGTGACGGTCTGGATATGTCCGCATTGTTGAAGAAGTGGAGTTAAGGAACAGCCGGGGACATCCCCGGCTGTTCCTGATCTCCGGATTCTTAAACCGGATTATTACTTCACTTCATTGAATCCCACGCGTCCCGCATAGGAAGTGTGAAGCAGCTTATGAGCCAGATGTCCGTTGGGCTCGCCGAGGTACTTCTCGTACAGCTCGATGATCTGCGGGTTGTTGTGGCTCTGACGCACGACCTGGCGCTCATCCTCGGAATACAGCGCCTGCGCACGCTTCTGCTTGTAGGTGTCAAGGATATCGTCATCCTCGTTCGGCAGCAGGGCCGGCCTTACGTACGGCTGACCGCCGCCGTTGATGCAGCCGCCCGGGCAGCCCATGATCTCGATGAAGTGATATTTACTCTTGCCCTCACGGATCTCATCCAGGAGGACGCTGGCGCTCTTCATGCCGGAAGCAATCGCGACGTTCACGGTCGTTCCGTTGATGTCGATGGAAGCCTCACGGATTCCGGCATCATGTCCACGCACCTCGGTGAACTCGATCGGATCATGCTCTTTGCCGGTCAGCTTGAAGTACACGGTTCTCAGAGCCGCTTCCATCACGCCGCCGGTGACGCCGAAGATGACGCCTGCTCCGGAGTAATCACCCATGATATCCTGATCCCAGTCTTCATCCGGCAGACGGTTGAAGAGGATGCCGCTTCTGCGGATCATGCGGGCAAGCTCTCTGGTG
>ONVT01000267.1 GCA_900321365.1 uncultured Eubacteriales bacterium
AAGCCGGCAGGGGAGCTGCCGGCTTTTCAAGGGGAGTATAAATAATTAATAAGGGGTTGTAAAAAATACTATTAAGGGTAATATTTTCTACAAGAGGATTATAGTATATGGAAAAAGAAAAATCAACCACTTTTTTAACCACTTTTTCAAATGATTTCAATCATGATGCTGACCATGATTCTATCACATTAATCTGCCCGTGTCATTTCGGACTGGAGAGTGTGCTGAAAAGGGAGATCAATGACCTCGGATATGAGGTTTCGCAGGTCGAGGACGGTAAGGTTTCCTTCGTGGGAGACTGGCAGGCTGTGTGCTATGCCAATGTTTTCCTTCGCTCCGCGGAGCGGGTGCTGGTGAAGGCGGGGGCATTTCGCGCGCAGACCTATGAGGAGCTGTTCCAGGGTACCCGGGCGATTGAGTGGGAGAGGTTTCTGCCCCGCGACGCGAAGTTCTGGGTGGCGAAGGCGGCCAGCGTCCGCAGTACGCTGTTCTCGCCGCGCGATATCCAGTCGGTTATGAAGAAGGCGATGGTGGAGCGGATGTCGCAGAAGTACCATCTTCTGTCATTTCCGGAGACGGGGGCGCAGTTTCCGCTGCGGGTCACAATCCTGAAGGACGAGGTCACGGTCGGGATCGACACGACGGGTATTTCTCTCCACAAGAGAGGCTACCGGCTGCTTACCGCGAAGGCGCCGATCTCGGAGACGCTTGCAGCCGCGCTGATCCTGCTGACGCCATGGAAGAAGGACCGGATTCTGGTGGATCCGTTCTGCGGGTCGGGGACATTTCCGATTGAGGCGGCGATGATCGCATCGAACATCGCGCCGGGGATGAACCGTGAATTTCTGTCAGAGAACTGGGATCACCTGATCGCAAAGAAGCTCTGGTATGATGTGATCGATGACGCGGGAAGCCGGATCGATGATCAGATTGAGACGGATATCCAGGGGTACGATATCGACGGGGAGGTCATAAAGGCTGCGCGGGAAAATGCGAAGAACGCGGGCGTGGACCACCTGATTCATTTTCAGAGAAGGCCGGTGTCAGAGCTGAGCCACTCCGGGAAGTACGGATTCATCATCACGAATCCGCCTTACGGCGAGCGGCTGGAGGAAAGGGAGGCGCTCCCGGCGCTCTACCGGGAGATCGGGGAGGCGTTCCGCAGGCTGGACAGCTGGTCGGAGTATGTGATCACCTCCTTTGAGCAGGCAGAGAAGTATATCGGGCGCAAGGCCGACAGAAACCGCAAGATCTACAATGGGATGATCAAGACGTACCTTTACCAGTTTCAGGGGCCGAAGCCGCCGAAAAGAAACCGGAAAACAGACGCCTGAACCAGTACTGATAATCAGATACCCGTAAACACAATTAACTGCCGAAGGATTGCTGCAAATGAGCATTCTCAAGGCGGATTCACCGGCAGGCAGCACTGTCGGTATAGTATCAGAGATGTCCCTGCGATACAGTGATGTTAAGATTCCGAACAGATCCCTGCGGAGCGGCAAAAAAGGCCGCTCTTCTTTGGATGGGGAAGATGCCCATAGCAGGTGGGAGTTCATTTCCCAGGAGGAGCTGTTCGGCACATCACAGCCGGGAATCGGGAATTTGTCCGGCGTCGCGGACCGCGGAGATGCAGATCTTTCCGAAGATATGAAGCATGGAGTGTCTGAAAAACCTTTTATGGAATCCTCCGACCCGTTCCAGGATCTGCTGAGGATGACAGGGGAATACTATGTCACGGAAGAACACCGTAGAGATGCGTTCATAAAGCAGGCCAGGCGGATGGAGTCCTATGAGGAGGAGGGCGGAATCAGCGTTACGTTCCGATACCATGCGTTTGTCGGATATCAGGAGATGGACACGAAGGAACTGCATAACTATTTCCGCTGGCGAACACAGTTCCGCCGGGACGAGGAGATTCCTCCCTGTGAGAGTTTTCTTTTTCTGCACGCGGCGGAGCTGATCAACCTTATCGGAGTCAGCAGTGAGCAGGAGGCATTTGACCGGCTTCTTCGACTTGTGAAGACAGAGAAGCCAGGTGTTCTTCAAATAAAGCTTTCCGCTCTCCTGGCCGGATTCGTGATCGCCTGGAATCCCGGACCGGATATTGTTCAGGAATACTGTGTCCTCAATCCCGAGCGGGAATCGGCGCTTGTCACGCTGTGCAGTCTTGACGGGTCGGACGATGCGTCTGTCTTCCGGATGCTCCGGGGTCTGACGGACAGACGCACCCTGAATTCTGAATTTGTCAGGGATGCAGGAGAAGATGTCTGGCGTGTGGCTGCCAGAGTGTTCCGGAGGGTGTGCAGGATGCAGGAAAAGTCCGGGGTTCCTGTTCTGGCAGAGAGGATTCTTGGCAGGAGGAGATCATTTCCAAAAGACCTGTTTTCCGGGATTCCCTATGAAACGCGTGTGGAGGAGGGTTACTGTGTGGAGATCAGCCCGGCCACTTCGTATCTGTTCGAAGACGGTCGATGGAAGATGTCAACCTACCCTGCCATGCGGGATGACGGGGCCCTCAGGGATCTGAATGCTCTCATGCGGGAATGTGAGCGGGTTCTGCGAAGGAAGTATCATTACAGGAGCCAGCTGCAGGATCGGATGAAGAACCCGTCTCTTGTCCGGCTGATTGAAGAGGAAGCTGACCGGTGGATGAGGGAGAAGGCGCTGCGCAGCCGGCCTGAGGTCCGCGTGGATCTGTCGAAGCTTGGTGCCATCCGCGATCTTGCGGCAATTACGCGGGAGCGTCTGCTTGAGGGGACGGAGGAAGGCGCTGAGGCGAAATTAGATTTGCAGCTGAACTCTCCTGATATGTCCGGCATGCAGGAGGAAGATTCACAATCCTCGCAGGACTTGCACTACACATTGAAAGGCGCAAATCAAGATGGTCCGTCAGAGGCTGCTCTGCGTGTGGATGTACGAGATGTTCTGCCGGAGAATGAATCAGAAGATAATCTTTATGAGTCCGAAGAATATCCGTCTGAGACAGAGGGGCTATTCACTGCGGCGGAACGTGAATTCCTGAGGCTGCTTCTTGCAGGGAATGGCAGTGCCGGTGCAGCGTTTTTCCGGAGCCACAGGATACTGCCGTCTGCCTTTGTGGATGAGATCAACGAGAAGGCTTATGATGAGATCGGGGATTCTATCGTGGAAGAAGATGAAGATAGCTGGCATCTGGTGGAAGACTATGTTGAGGATGTCAGAGAGCTTCTGGATGAACCCGGATGAGTAACCCCCGCTTTTGGCGAGGAGGAAGGAAGAAGGATGGCACAAACACAGCAGAAGAATCAGGATGCCCGAAAGGAGCGGAAAGTACCGAGAAGAGTGGCGCAGGCCGTCATCAGTTCCCTGAAGGGTGGTGTGGTGCCCAGGATCGGGCTTCCTTATATAACAGTGGGCCGGAGCAGTGAGATCGAGGCCCTGCTTCGCGATGTTGAGATCATCGGCGACGGCGGCGCTTCGTTCCGTTTTATCGTCGGGCGGTACGGAAGCGGGAAGAGCTTCCTGCTTCAGACAATCCGGAACAATGTGATGGACAAGGGATATGTCGTCATGGACGCGGATCTGTCTCCGGAGCGGAGGCTTCAGGGCTCCCGCGGGCAGGGGCTTGCGACTTACCGTGAACTGATCGGGAATCTTGCTACCAGGACAAAGCCCGAGGGCGGCGCGCTGACTCTTGTACTGGAGCGATGGATTGCCGCGGTGCAGCAGGCGGTTATCGAGGAGGAGGGTCTGGAGCCGGAGACAAAGGCCGCCGGAGGTCCCTGGGATCCAGAGCCAGAGACAAAAGCCATCGGCGGAACCGGGGGCCTGGCGCCTGATTCGAAGATAAACGGCAAAGGTAAGGTTCCTGAGCCGGGGAAGCATTCGGACAATGGTGCAAAGCCTCCGGCTTCACAGAGATCGGAATTTGACACGGCGGTCGAGCGCCGGATCCGCACGGTGGCGCGCTCGCTGAGCGAGATGGTGCACGGCTTTGACTTTGCGCAGCTGATCACGCTCTACTACCGCGGTTTCCTTGCCGACGATGACGAGATCCGCGCCAAAGTGGTCAGGTGGTTCCGCGGCGAGTATATGACCCGTACCGAGGCAAGGCAGGATCTGGGGGTAAATGCCATCATCACGGATGACGACTGGTATGAGTACCTGAAGCTGTTCGCGATGTTTTTCCGGCTTGCCGGCTACAAGGGGATGCTGATCTTTGTGGATGAGCTGGTGAATATCTACAAGATTCCGCAGTCGGTTGCCAGAAACAACAATTATGAGAAGATCCTGACCATGTACAATGACACTCTCCAGGGGAAGGCGCAGTATCTGGGCATCCTCATGAGCGGGACCCCGCAGTGTGTCGAGGACACGAGACGTGGCATCTACAGCTATGAGGCGCTCCGCTCCAGGCTTCAGGAAGGAAAGTTTTCCAAAGAAGGCGCCCGGGATCTGCTGTCTCCGGTCATCCGTCTGGAACCGCTCTCCTCGGAGGAGATGATGGTCCTGTGTGAGAAGCTCGCGGACATGCATGCAGGCCTGTACGGCTATACACGCACCATCGGAACGGGGGATCTTGTAACATTCATCCGGATCGAGTACGGACGGATCGGAGCGGATACCCACATCACCCCGCGAGAAGTCATCCGGGATTTCATTGAGCTCCTGGACATTCTCTGCCAGCATCCTGAGACAGACGTAGCCGGACTGCTGAATTCCGATGAGTTCTCCTACGCGAAGTCAGAGGCGCTCGGAGGAGAGGAAGTCAGCGAGGAGTTCGCGGATTTCGTTCTTTGAGCAGGCAGTCAGCCTTGCCTGTTTTTCCTCCGGATGTACCAGATTCTCAGGCAAACGTTAATACAGAGGGCGGCAAATGGACATTTTTTCAAGATATTCCCCTGAGATCCAGGACTTTATCTACAGGAACCGGTGGGAGAATCTGCGGGCAGTGCAGGTTGCGGCGGGTGACGCGATCTTCAACACGACGCAGAATGTGCTTTTGTGTGCCTCCACCGCCTCCGGGAAGACCGAGGCCGCGTTTTTCCCGATCCTGACCGAGTTTATCGAGAATCCGCCCGCGTCGGTGGGCTGCCTCTATATCGCTCCTCTGAAAGCGCTGATCAATGACCAGTTTATCCGACTGAATGACCTGTGCGAGGAGTGTGAGATTCCGGTCTGGCACTGGCATGGGGATGTGTCGGCTTCACATAAACGGAAGCTTCTGAAGAAGCCTTCCGGTATTCTTCAGATCACCCCGGAATCTCTGGAAGCGATGCTGATGCACAAGCATGGCGAGATCCCCAGACTGTTCGGTGATCTTCGATATGTTGTGATCGACGAGCTCCATTCCCTGCTCAGGGGCGACCGTGGCGGGCAGTGTATGTGCCTGATCCAGCGGCTCGGCCGGATGGCAGGCGTGAATCCGAGAAGGATCGGACTGTCGGCGACGATCGGAGATCCCCAGGAGGCCGGAAGGTTCCTGGCGGACGGCAGCGGACGGAGCACCGTAGTTCCTGAGATTCAGGCAAAGGGGATGCGGTGGAGGCTGTCGATGGAGCATTTTTACAATGCGTCGCCCCAGGCATCGGACATTGTCGAGAATCCGGAAAAACCAGTCTGGATGGGAGGCATTCCTTCTGCCGCAGGATCTTTTCTGAGCACCGGGGCCGAACCGGGAGGAAATGTTGCCTCAGTACGCAGCGAATCCAAACCGGCTGAAAAACCTGCTTCAGAGAGCATTGAATCCAGACTGGATTGCAACCCGGACATTACGAGTTTCATCCATCTGTCCCCATCACAAAAAAAGGACAGGAAAGAAGAAACCAGAGAAAACAGAAAAGCAGAAAACAAAGAAGGGGAACCTGCCGAAGATACCACGGTCGATCTTGTCTTCTCAGACGATGGCAACCGCGCCCCGACAGACAAGGCGCCGTTTGCGGCGGATCCCGGGATCGGCTACATCTTCGAGCACACGAGGGGCAGGAAATGCCTCGTATTCAGCAATTCGAGGGAGGAGTGCGAGGAGGTCACGACCACGCTGCGCGCCTACTGCGAGGCGAACCACGAGCCGGACCGCTTCCTCATCCACCACGGAAACCTCTCCGTCTCCTTCCGGGAATCGGCGGAGGACGACATGCGCGATGAGGGCAGCACGCTGACGACCTGCACGACAGCGACGCTGGAGCTGGGAATCGATATCGGGAAGCTGGAGCGGGCATTTCAGATTGACGCGCCGTTTACCGTGTCGTCCTTCCTGCAGAGGATGGGCCGGACCGGCCGGCGGGGAGAGCCGTGCGAGATGTGGTTTGTCATGCGCGAGGAACACGCGGAGCCGCGCGATCTTCTGCCGGACAAGGTGCCGTGGAGGCTGCTGCAGGGGATCGCCCTTGTTCAGCTCTACCTGGAGGAGCGCTGGGTCGAACCGCCCAGAAATGGAAGAATGCCGTTCAGCCTGCTGTACCACCAGACCATGAGCACCCTTGCCGGCAGCGGCGAGATGTCTCCTGCGGAGCTGGCATCAAGAGTGCTGACGCTCGCTCCTTTCAGGCGGATCACGAAGGAAGACTTCCGTGTTCTCTTGAACGACCTGATAAAGAAAGACCATATCCAGCGGACAGAGAACGGAGGCCTGATTGTAGGGCTTGCGGGAGAGCGGATCACGAACAATTTCAAGTTCTACGCGGTCTTTCAGGAAAATGAGGAGTACAGTGTCCGATGCGAGTCACAGGAGATCGGGACGATTGTGAAGCCGCCGCCTATCGGGGACCGCATCGCCATAGCCGGTCATGTGTGGGTGGTCGAGGAGGTAGACCGCACGCACCATCAGGTTTACTGCCACATGGTGAAGGGGCGTGTGCCGGCGTATTTCGGCGACGAGCCGGGAGACATCCACACGAAGATCCTGCAGAAGATGCGGGAGGTGCTGACCGACACAAAGTCCTACCCCTATCTTCTGAAAAATGCGCAGGCGCGTCTTCTCTCAGCACGCATGGACAGTGCCCACAGCGGGATCGGGTACCGCCCGCTTATCTGCCTGGGAGGGAAGATGTTCTGCCTGACGCCGTGGCTGGGCAGCTACTCATTTCTGGCGCTGGAGCGTTTCCTGCGCATCCGCTGCGCGAAGCGGCTCTCCCTGAAGGGATTCAACTCGGTGCGGCCGTATTTCATCCAGTTTACGATGGACGTGAATCCGAGGGAATTCGTGGAGATCACGCAGGAGGAGGTGCGCGCCGGGATCGATCCGATGGAGCTGCTCTACCCGAAGGAGGTGCCGGTATTCGACAAGTATGACGACATTCTCTGCGCGGACCTGGTACGGAAGGGATTTGCGCTGGGAGTGCTTGACGTCGAGGAGATGAAGGAGTGCGTCCTGAGCTGGACCGTCCAGCAGGTGGTGTAAGCCCGCTGCCACCCGAGACTTCAAAAGAAGAGGATTTCGTGGTATGTTTGTAATAGATGGGCAGACGGCCCGGAAGAACCATGCAGGGAGGTGCGGCAAATGATTGATTATTCGGAAGGATCAGGAAAACTGTATCATATTCAGGTGGCGCCCGGCGAGGTCGGAAGATATGTCATTCTTCCCGGAGACCCGAAACGCTGCAGGAAGATTGCGGAGTACTTTGATGATCCGGTTCTGGTGGCGGACAACCGGGAGTATGTGACTTATACGGGAACCCTGGACGGTGTGAAGGTTTCCGTGACTTCCACAGGAATCGGCGGCCCGTCCGCATCCATCGCGATGGAAGAGCTGAAGCGCTGCGGAGCGGACACCTTCCTGCGCGTGGGAACCTGCGGCGGTATGCAGCTTGACGTATGCGGCGGCGATCTCGTAATCGCGACCGGGGCTGTCCGCGCGGAGGGCACCAGCAAAGAGTACGCGCCGATCGAGTATCCGGCGGTTGCGGACTATGACGTGATCACTGCCATGAAGGAGGCGGCGGACAGTCTCGGATGCAGATCCCATCTGGGCGTCGTGCAGTGCAAGGACTCTTTCTACGGGCAGCATGAGCCGGAGGTCAAACCGGTGGGATACGATCTCGTGAACAAATGGAATGCCTGGATCCGGTGCGGATGCCTGGCCTCCGAGATGGAGTCGGCGGCAATATTTATTGTCGCGTCATGCCTGAAGGTGCGCGCGGGCACGGTCCTGCTGACCATCGCGAACCAGGAGAGGGCAAAGGCCGGCCTGGAAAATGAGCAGGTGCATGATACCTCGATGGCGATCAAAACGGCGGTCGAAGCGATCCGCATCCTGATTAGGAAGGACGCGGCGAAGTAATCAAACTGGTATCATTGCATGCCCCGGTGCGGCAGAAAAGCGTCAGAAAAACGGACGCAGCAGTTTGGAAGGAGAAGAAGTGCCGGAAAAACGGGCGCTGCAGATTGGAAGAAACGGACGTTTCAGACTGGAAGGAAGACAGGATGGAAAAAGCAGGAATCAGCAGTGACATGATTGAAAAGCTGTGCGGCATAGCAGTGAAGATGCGGGAGAAAAGCTACACGCCTTACTCACACTTTCGTGTGGGAGCCGCGCTGCTTGGCAGGGATGGACAGATTTTTACCGGCTGCAACGTGGAGAACGCGGCTTATTCAGTCTGTACCTGTGCGGAGAGGACCGCTTTTGTGAAGGCTGTCAGTGAGGGTGTGCGCGAATTCACCGCGCTTGCGATCTGCGGCGGACATGAGAGAGGCGCTCTGGAATACTGTCTTCCCTGCGGCGTCTGCCGTCAGGTGATGGCAGAATTCTGCGAAGGGCATTTCCCGGTTTATCTGGCAAAGTCCGCGGACGATTATATCATGTACACGCTCGACGAACTGATGCCGAACCGCTTTACGCCGGAGAGTTTGAAACTTTGACTTGATTACGCAGCAAAGGCTGCGGGACCGTCGAGAGAAGATGTTGGTAAACCATCACCATTAATGGGGTGGGAGTGTCACGGTGAGGAGTAATCATCGTCTCAGGAACTGTTTTATTTGACAGCTCCTTTGATGGAGGAAGGGGTATCATGGAGACTACCGGTATCGCAAAAATGATTGACCATACGCTGCTGAAGGCTGCGGCTACGAGTACCGATATTAAGAGAATCTGTGCCGAGGCGCGTGAATACGGGTTTGCCTCTGTCTGCGTCAACAGCTGTTATGCGAAGCTGGTGACACAGGAGCTAAAGGGAACGGATGTGAAGACGTGCTGTGTGGTCGGGTTTCCGCTGGGCGCGATGTCATCCGGGGCAAAGGCATATGAAGCGCGGTGCGCCGTAGAGGACGGAGCCGGCGAGATCGACATGGTGATCAATGTGGGCGCCCTGAAGGAAGGAAATGACGCTTTCGTGGAAGAGGATATCCGCGCCGTTGTCAAGGCAGCAGAGCCTGCGATCGTAAAGGTCATCATCGAGACCTGCCTGCTCACGGATGAGGAGAAGGTGCGCGCCTGTACGCTGAGCGAGAAGGCCGGCGCCGCCTTTGTCAAGACCTCTACCGGGTTTTCGACGGGCGGCGCAAATGCGCATGATGTCGCTCTGATGAAGAGGACGGTGGGAGATCGTCTTCGGGTGAAGGCGTCCGGAGGCATCCACACGCCGCAGCAGGCGAGGGAGCTGATCGAAGCCGGCGCGGACCGGATCGGCGCGAGCAACGGCGTGGCGCTGCTTGGCTGAATCTGCATAAGGGAGCTGAATTCAGTTCTCGGTTCCGGCGCGAAGCTGGTGACGGAGCTCTGATGCCGAGAACAGGTGAGTCAGATTAAAAACTGGCGTTTATAGAGGAGGAAACCATAAAAGAAACCATGCATAAGATCAAAGTCTGGGCGCACCGGGGAGCCTCCGCCTATGTGCCGGAAAATACAATGGAGGCTTACGTGCTCGCGCACCAGCAGGGCGCAGACGGGATCGAACTGGATGTCCAGCTGTCGAAGGACGGGGAGATCGTCGTCATTCACGACGAGAAGATCGACCGGACGTCCAACGGAAAGGGTCTGGTCCGCGATTATACGATGAAGCAGCTGCGCGGATTCAACTTCAACAGGACAAGGCCGGAGCATTTTCAGGCGGATATACCAACGCTGAGGGAGGTGCTTCTCTACATCCGTGACAGGACGGAGATGACGGTGAACATCGAGCTGAAGACCGGAGTGTTCTTCTATCCCGGCATCGAGGAGAAGACGGTGGCTCTTGTGGACGAACTCGGTGTGCAGGACCGCGTCATTTATTCGTCTTTCAACCATTACTCGATCCGCAGGATCTGTCAGATCGATCCGGAGGCGAAGACCGGACTCCTGTACAGCGACGGGTTCATCGATGTTCCGGCGTACGCGGACTCTCTTGGTGTGAACGCCCTCCATCCCTCATGGCACAGCCTGCAGTATCCGGGATTCCTGGAGGACTGCCGCAGGTACCATCTGGATCTGAATGTCTGGACGATCAATGCCGAGAGCCTGATGAGACAGATGTGCGAGGCGGGCGTCCACGCGATCATCACCAACTACCCGGACAGGGCGGTGCGTGTGAGGGATGAATACGAGAGGACATTCTCGAGAATCTGATGGGATACTGAGGGGAATAAGGGGAAGTCAGCATGGGAGTACAGATAAGGGGAGTATACGGAGCCGCAGGGGTTATCGCGGCAGTGGCGCTTCTGGCGGGAGGCCTGGCCATGTCAGCTCCGGCTGTCACTTTGGACTGGGACGACCTCACGGACGCGCAGCAGGAGCAGGCATATCATCAGCTTGAATCGGAAAATCAGGCTCTGAGGGAGCAGCTTGCGCAGCTGCAGGGCGCGGCGGGAAGCAGCTCCGGCGAGGGTGGTGACAGCGTGTCAGGAAGCGGCTCCGGCGGAGCTGCTGATCTTTCGGCAGCCGCTTCACAGGCCCAGTCTCAGCAGATCCGGAATACGGAGACGTTCCTTGCGGATCTTGCCGCGTCGTTCAATGCAAGGCAGGAGACTGCCCGCACGCATACCAATGAGGAAGTCAGCGCGATGAGCGAGGCGGATATGTGGGCCTTCCGGTTCCGGTGCGCCGAGGTCGAGCGCGCATTTTACGATGCCTATCATTCCGCGCAGTTTGATGACCTGAATGTCTTCTACCTGTGTTCGGAATACTGCATGGGTCTGGAGAAGCAGTTTCAGGCGGAGGAGATCTGGAACACACAGGGGGATTCTGACGAGGCGAACCGTCTGTATACTGCAGGGTACTACAACCGGGCGTATGCGCTCGTGGAGCTGTGTGAATACTACGGTCTGGATCTTTCGGACGAATACCAGAACCTGAAGAATGCGGTAAGCCAGATGGATGCGCTGAGCAGTGAAGAGACGAGAAACGCGTCGGTTGACCCTGCGAAGGTGATGCAGGTGCAGGAACTCCTGAACAGTCTGGGATTTCTCTGCGGGACCCCGGATGGCATCGCCGGAAGACAGACAGCGAGCTGTATCGAACGCTTTCAGAACATGTACGGCTATGAGCCCGCGGACGGTATCATCGACGATGAACTGATCTCGCAGATGACAGACCAGCTGTCACGCAGAAAGAGATAGAGAATGAAAATACTGGCGATTATTATATTTGTGGCAATGTATGTGCTGATGACGATCTTTCTGTCAAAGCGCATCTGGATCGTATTCGGCGCGGCAGCCATCTTCGTAATAACGGGAATACTGCCTCTTGCTTCCATCCCGGGCGCGATCAACTGGAATGTCCTCCTGATGATCTGCGGTACGATGGTTCTGGTGGAATTCTTTATCCGCTCAAAGATGCCCAATCGGATTGCGGATATCCTTCTGGACAAGGCGCCCACGGTCATGTGGGTCATCATCCTCATGTCGCTGTTCTCCGGGTTCATCTCCGCGTTTATGGACAATGTGGCTACTGTACTGATGGTGGCTCCGGTCGGGATCGCAATCTGCAGAAAGCTGAAGATCTCACCGGTTCCGATGATCCTCGCGATTGCCGTCTCATCGAACCTGCAGGGAGCCGCAACGCTCGTCGGCGACACCACGTCGATCATGCTCGGCGCATACGCGGACATGGATTTCCTGTCCTTCTTCTGGATGAAGGGAAGGCTGGGTATCTTCTTCGCGGTTGAACTGGGAGCACTGATGAGCGTGCCGGTGATGATGCTCCTGTTCCACAACATGAAGCAGAAGGTACAGGCGGATGAGCGCACAAAAGTGGAGGATCTTGTCCCGACCATCCTTCTGATCGTGATGGTGCTTCTCCTGATCGGTGCCTCCTTCATCACGAATAAACCGGAGATCACAAACGGCCTGATCTGCTGCTGCCTGGCCCTCGTGGCGATGATCTATGATTTCTTCCGGACACACAAAGGCGAGGGAAGCATCCGCGCGATAAAGGCGGTTGATTACGAGACGCTTCTTCTTCTGCTCGGACTGTTCCTTGTCATTCAGGGGATCACTGAGGTGGGGATCATTCAGGATGTGGCAAATGCAATCGCCTCTGTCGGCGGCAAAAACATGTTCCTTCTCTACACGATCATCGTGTGGGTTTCCGTCGCGGCATCCGCGTTTATCGATAACATTCCATATGTCGCAACCATGCTGCCGGTCATCCGGGCGATTACCGCTGCGTTGGGTGTGGAACCGTACCTGCTGTACTTCGGCCTGCTGATCGGGGCAACTCTGGGTGGGAACCTGACGCCGATCGGGGCCTCCGCGAATATCACGGCCGCCGGCCTTCTGAAGAAGGAAGGCTATGAGATCAGCTTTGGGGACTTCATGAAGATTGGCGTCCCGTTCACCCTGACAGCGGTGATATGCGGATATCTATTTATCTGGTTCGTGTGGCATTGAACCATCGAATAAAATCTGCCTGCAGGTCTGAGCGCTTCTGGCGGTCATGATCTGCAGGCAGCTGTCATTACGGCAGATTGTAAATGGTGGAAAAGAATAAGGATAATCAGTTTTTCCTGTACTCGATCGAGGAACACTTGAAGTTGTCCTTGCCTTCTTCCTTCACCAGGTACAGCAGCTTGTCCGCAGCGGCGGACAGGCTTTCATAATCCGGATAGGAGCCCAGGTTGATGATGCAGCCGATGCTTGCGGTTACAAAATCATCGCCGGTTTCATCCAGCTTGATTTTGTGGAGCGCCTCCTTTGTCTTCTCCAGGCGGTCAATCACATGATGGATATCCGCCATGCCGATCGCGTAGACGATGAACTCATCTCCGCCCATACGCATGACAACGTCCATCTCACGGAAATTCTCCTGCAGGCAGTGGGCGATCTGTCTGAGCGTCTCATCACCCGCCGCGTGTCCGTACTCGTCATTGATGTGCTTGAAGTTATCAATGTCAACCAGCATGAATGCGCCGGTGATTCCGTTCGCCACATAGCTTCTGATCAGATGCTCGCCGCCGCGGCGGTTGTAAATGCCCGTCAGCGCGTCATGGTCCGCCTTGTCGGTGGCCGTGAAGCTGGATTCCATGAAGGTGATACGTTCACGGATCATCCGTTCGGAAAGAAACAGTGCAGCGCACACACACGCAGCAAGATAAATCATGTCCAGAGCAGGATAGACAGGCTTCCTGAAAACAAGATCCACAACCACGAAGAGCACGGCAAACACAAGAGTCAGTATCAGAATACGGCCCCATGCGTCCCGGATCAGAAGCGGCAGAGTAAGGAGGAAGAAATAGAACAGGACACAGGGATAATCCGAAGGCTCTCCCAGGCTCATGATCAGGGACCAGGAAAGCAGCAGACAGATCCAGATATAGAGCGTGTATGTCCCGTTTTTGATCATCTCCTTCTTATAACCGATCAGCAGTGCCACAGACACACTGAAAAACAAAAGATATTCCAGTGTATGCGAGCCGGAATGAAAGTGGCTGCCTGCCGCAAGATTATAGAGGAAACTGATCAGACTGATCACTACGCCGGTGATCAGCAGAAAACACAGAGCCCTTCCGTTTTCTTTTTCAAAATCAATACGAAATCCCCTGATCTTACCAGGAAACAGGAACTCTTTGATTTTATTTCCCGTGGAATTCATTGATTTCTCTCCTTCCTGGACGTTCCAGGTTGTCCAAACAGAGGGCAGCTTTGAGTATGGTAAATCTGCGGTTTGCAAATGATCGATTCACCGGCAGAATAGCACCGCTTATATTGTAGTATAAATGCGCAGTGGTTTCAAGGACAGACCTGAGTCTCCGTTAGTTCTCCGTAAGCGGTGGATCCTGGCGACGCTCCTGCTGATGGCATCTCACGGAGACGGTCCCTCAGCCGCAGGGGCAGCGGTGTGACTTACAGCGGCCCAGAGGGAGAGATCTGAGACATAGTCCCCGTCATCCATCCAGGGGGTGGTCAGAGACTCGTCGCGCCAGATCTCATATCCGGGCGGAAGGGTGATGGAAACAGGGTCGCCCTTCAGCGCGGTGAGAGAGAAAACCTGCTCCTCCTGTGTTCCGGGATCCCGGGTGAGCGTCACTGTCCGAAGATCTCCGGCATCCCAGAAGTCTTCCGGATCCATATGCTGCATCAGACCCGTGAGACCGGTCTGTACAAACGGGGTCATCCCCTGATCGTAGGAGTATCTGATTTCTCTCACATTCGTTACGCCCTGGCACGCGTCAGAGGGATTGTGCAGGGAAATCCGGACTGTCTGCGCCTCGAGCGTCGCCGGATCCAGAAGACAGGCACAAGAATAGAAGCCTCCTTCCTCCGGTTCTTCCAGATCAAGCCGAAGAATGGAGGGCTCCGTCAGCTGAGTGATGACAAAGACGGAATTCTCTGTCCGGTAGACCGACAAAAGCGTCTCCTCTATTGTTTCTTCCCCCAGAATGACCGGGTCTGCCTGCGGGACACGGTACGCGTTTCCTGATGCGTTCAGGAAACAGACAAACCGCATAGACCGGGTATAATCCTCGACGCAATCATCTTCGCCGCGGATCAGGAGCCGGAGCTCCTCCAGGCCGGGAGACCAGTCATCAGAATAGTACAACCCGTTTTCAGCGTAAAAAAGGCTGTACTCCTCCATCTTCTGCGTCTGATCAGAATACAGGGCAAAGACGGCAGTGAGATCTTCGTGACGATCCCACAGTGTCCGGGCGGAGTTTGCTTCGTATACTTCTTTGAGGAACATGACGCACTCATCCGGGGTCATCTTTGCAGCCTCCCCGACGGGAGTATCCTTTTTCAGGCTATCCTCGATTCCGGGAGGAATCTCGAAGGCCGTTTCCGTTTCCATCAAAGCTTCGGTTTCGGTCTCCGCCTTCTTCTCCGTTCCATCCAGCTCTTCCGACACCGGTCCGGCAGAAGGGTCCGGGATGACCGCATCATCCGCGACGACCAGGGGAGCGCAGGCGAAGACAAGAAGACAGAGAGCGCACAGGGCGCGCAAGAGTCTGTGAAACATCGCAGTTTCCTTCCATACCAGTTCTGCAGAAAGTGTACCATATTATGGAGAAAACGGGTATAATAGGAAAGTACGATCGCTGATCGTGTTTTCGAGACATGTTTTCAGAGAGGAGATCCTGCATGAAGCAGATCAGAACCGTGGATGCGGCAGGGCATGTGCTGTGCCACGACATGACGCAGATTCTGCCCGGAGAGTTTAAAGGCCCTGTGTTCAAAAAAGGACATATTGTCACCGAGGAAGACATTCCGGTCCTTCTGAGTATCGGCAAGGAAAACCTCTATGTCTGGGAGAAGAAGGAGGGGATCCTTCACGAAGACGAGGCGGCGGCGATTCTCCGGGATCTGGCGATGGGGCCAAACATGACAGCCGGTGAGGCGTCCGAGGGAAAGATCGAGCTGACAGCAGACTGTGACGGCCTGTTCAAGGTGAATTCCGATGCGCTTCTCGCCATCAACTCCACGCCCCAGATGATGATCGCGACCCGCTTCGGGGACACTCCGGTGAAGGCAGGCGACAAGCTTGCCGGTACAAGGATCATCCCGCTCGTGATCGAAAAAGAGAAGATGGATGATCTTGTACAGCGGACATATGACGTGACGCTCGGAGAGCCGGTTCTGACGCTGAAGCCTTATATTCACAGGAAGGTAGGGATCGTCACTACCGGATCTGAGGTATACCGGGGAAGGATCGAGGACAGGTTTACTCCTGTTCTTCTGAAGAAGCTGGAAGAATTTGACACGGAGCTGATCGGGCACGAGACGACCGACGATGATGACAGCATGACGACTGCGGCGATCCGGCACCTTCTTGACGCGGGGGCGGACGTGATTCTGTGTACGGGAGGAATGAGCGTGGATCCGGACGACCGCACGCCGCTTGCGATCCGCAATACCGGGGCCCGCATCGTCACCTATGGCGCGCCGGTTCTTCCCGGAGCCATGTTCCTGCTTTCCTATCTGCAGGAGGAAGATGACTCTGCTTTGGCACGTGTTATCTGCGGTCTTCCGGGATGCGTCATGTACGCGAAGCGCACGATCTTTGACCTGTTGCTTCCGAGGATCATGGCAGATGATCCCGTCAGCGCGGAGGAGATTCACGCGCTGGGCGAGGGAGGCCTGTGCCTTGGATGCAGGGTATGCACATATCCGGACTGCGGGTTCGGAAAGGGGCGTCTGTGATGGAGTTTACACATTTCGATGAGCAGGGACACGCAGCCATGGTCGAGGTCATCGACAAGGAAGTGACGAGCCGGATGGCGGAGGCGGAAGGCTGGATTCAGGTCAATGATGAGTGTTTCCGGAAGATTTCGGAGGGAACGGTAGAAAAAGGAGATGTTCTGGGATGTGCGCGTATTGCGGGAATCATGGGGGCGAAGAAGACTCCTGACCTGATCCCCCTGTGCCACATCCTGAACCTGACGAGTGTTGCCATCGATTTCGAGAAGGATGCGGAGCATCACCGGATCCGGGCGCTGTGCAGGGTACGCTGCAAGGGCAGGACCGGTGTTGAGATGGAGGCACTGACCGGCGTTTCAACTGCACTGCTCACGATCTATGACATGTGCAAGGCAGTAGACCGGCGTATGGAGATCAGCGGGATCCGTCTGCTTCACAAGGAGGGCGGAAAGTCGGGCGTGTTCGACGCAGACACAAAAAGACTGTGATCCGGGTATGCCGCTTTTTGACTGAAAGCGGCATCAGGACGGATGAGAGTCTGGATGCGGGGAGTTCATGTGCATGTGAGCAGCGCCGCTGACTGTCAGCGCGCCTGCCGGTTATAAAAGGGGGGATACGATGAGTACTGAGGCAATCTTCTGGCTGGTTGTGATGGTCCTGTTCCTGATTCTCGAGATGGTCACCATCAGCCTTGTATCAATCTGGTTTGTCGGGGGAAGCCTTGCAGCATTCCTGGTTTCTTTTGTGGTAAATGAACTATGGATCGAGGTCCTTGTATTCCTGGGTGTCTCACTGCTGCTGCTGTTCCTGCTCAGGCCGATGGCAAGGAAGTTTGGCGTGAAGCAGAAGGATCAGATCCGGAGCGGCGCGCAGGCACTGGTCGGGAAGCGGGCCGTCGTGACGGAGCATATCGATAATCTGCACGCGAAGGGTGCGGTTCAGGTAAACGGGCAGTTCTGGAGCGCGAAGTCTCTGGATGATGACACGACGATAAGAAAAGACAGCGTTGTTATCATCAAAGAGGTCGACGGGGTGAGACTCGTTGTGGAAGAGCTGAAGAAGGCATGATTCGGCATGAGGTGTCACCGGCTTTAGCCGGTGACGGAGTCCTGATGCCATGGTGGCCGCCGAAGGCTGACGGAATTCGGCATGAGGTGTCACCGGCTTTAGCCGGTGACGGAGTCCTGATGCCGACCGGATTGAATCAGATATAAACCTGCGTTTACGGAGGAGATAAAAACAGGAAGAGGAGGAGAATTATGAACATCAGTATCGGCTTGATAATAGGAATCATCCTGGTGATCCTGATTGTGTGGATTATCATGTCCAGCATCCGGATTGTCCCGCAGGCGACGGCGGTAATTGTTGAGAGGCTCGGCGCCTATCAGGCAACCTGGGATGTGGGACTTCACCTGAAGATGCCTTTCATTGACAGGATCGCGAAGAGAGTAATCCTGAAGGAACAGGTTGTGGACTTTCCGCCGCAGCCCGTGATCACGAAGGACAACGTCACGATGCAGATCGATACGGTTGTGTTTTTCCAGATCACGGATCCGAAGCTGTATACCTATGGCGTCGAGAATCCCATCATGGCAATCGGGAACCTGACTGCCACCACGCTGAGAAACATCATCGGCGACATGGAACTCGACGAGACGCTTACATCCCGCGAGGTCATCAACACGAACATGAGGGCCACTCTTGACCAGGCGACGGATCCATGGGGCATCAAGGTCGGCCGTGTCGAACTGAAGAACATCATCCTTCCGGAGGACATCAAGAACTCGATGGAGCGGCAGATGAAGGCTGAACGTGAGAGACGTGCCGCAATCCTGACGGCAGAGGGTGAAAAGAAGTCCGCGATCCTGACGGCGGAAGGAAAGAAAGAGTCCGCAGTCCTCGAAGCGGAGGCGGAAAAGGAAGCCGCAATCCTGCGCGCGGAGGCGGCCAAGGAGAAGATGGTCCGTGAGGCGCAGGGCCACGCGGAAGCGATCCGCACCACGCAGCAGGCGACCGCAGACGGTATCCGGATGATCAAGGAAGCCGGTGCGGATCAGGCGGTTCTGGCCCTCAAGAGCCTTGAGGTCTGGCCGACAGTGGCAAACGGCAAGGCCACGAAGATCATCATTCCCAGTGAGATCCAGAACATCGCCGGGCTGATCAAGTCCATCCAGGAGGCCGCTTCTGACAAAATGATGGATCCGGACGCAGAGTGATCATCACAGACGCTGCCGATGGAAATTCTTTTTCGCGGTATATACAGTTTCACGAAATGCCTGCCTCCGGCAGTCATTCAGGAACAGCACATAACTTGTACAGTTCTTTAGTGTAACTGTTATAAATGATAGAAGAAAGACAGGGTATCAAAGATGAATATACAGGGACGCAGTTTTCTGACGCTCAAAGATTTTACGCCGGATGAGATCACCGGCATGATTGATCATGCCGTAAAGCTGAAGGCGCTCAAGAAGGCACGCACGCCCCATCGCAGCCAGGAGGGGAAAAATATAGCACTGATCTTTGAGAAAACCAGCACCAGAACCCGGTGTTCGTTCGAGGTTGCGGCATATGACCTTGGGATGCATGTGACCTATCTGGATTCCTCAGGTTCACAGATCGGAAAGAAGGAAAGCATTGCGGATACGGCACGTGTCCTCGGGCGTATGTACGACGGGATCGAATACAGAGGCTATGGACAGGAGATCGTCGAGGCACTGGCAAAGTATTCCGGCGTTCCGGTCTGGAACGGCCTGACCAATGAATTCCATCCCACACAGCTGTTGGCGGATATGATGACAATCCGGGAGCATTTCGGAGACCTGAAGGGAAGAAAGCTGACCTACTTCGGAGATGCGCGCTTCAATATGGGCAACTCCCTGATGGTCGCCAGCGCAAAGCTGGGCCTTCATTTTGCCGCGTGCACAGACAGCGAATATTTCCCGGAGAAGGCGCTGGTGGAGGAGTGTGAAGCCTGGGCGCGCGAATCGGGCGGAAGCATTACGCTTACGGAAAATATTGAAGAAGGCGCGAAGGGAGCCGATGTCATATATACCGATGTGTGGGTTTCCATGGGAGAGCCTGAGGCGGTCTGGGAGAAGCGGATCAGGAAGCTTCGTCCCTATCAGGTTAACCGGCATGTGATGGAGCTTGCCGGACCTGGGGCAGTCTTCATGCACTGCCTGCCCGCGTTCCATGATCTGAAAACGACAATCGGACAGAAGATTCATGATAAATTTGGCCTGACTGCGATGGAGGTCACGGACGATGTATTCGAGTCAGAGCAGTCCATTGTATTTGACGAGGCGGAAAACCGCATGCATACCATCAAGGCTGTGATGGATCTGACACTATGACAAACCGGTTTATGCCATCCGAGGAATACCGGAGGAGGCTGAATGAGAGACATGCCCTGGAGGCCTTCTGTCTTGTTGATGCAGCAGTAATGATTGTTCTGAGCATGATCTACCTGCTGGATATTGACCGCAGTCTGTGGGTGCCGGAGGCGGTCGTGATTCTTGGAGGCATTCTGAACATGATTCTGTCGATCCGGGGTATCCTGGCAAAGTCATGGGTGCAGTCTGTTGTAATGTTTCTGGCAGGCTGCGCATGCTTCGCCCTGCTTGCATGGCTGATCTGGACATAGACGTCAGAAAAGCTGACATTTATAGAATTAAGAGGAAATAATCTCCGAAATGGAAAAGAAGGATGAGATCCTCAGGATCCTGCGCGAGAGTAAGGGATCTGTCTCCGGACAGGAACTGAGCGGGCGGATCGGCATCTCCCGTACTGCGGTGTGGAAGCATATCCGGTCGCTGGAGGAGGAAGGATACGGAATTGAAGCCGTGAACCGGAAGGGATACCGTCTGGTGCATGTTCCGGATTCGATCGCGTCACGGGAAGTGGAAAGATTCCTGACTACGCAGCGGATGGGCCGTGAGATCTGCTTTCTCAGCAGGGTCGATTCCACGAACCAGTACGCAAAAAGGATCGCGGAGGAAGGCGCATGTGACGGGACGCTGGTCATCGCGGATGAGCAGACCGCCGGAAAGGGCAGGAGCGGGCGGCACTGGGTGACACCACCGAAATCGGCCGCGTCATTTACCCTTATTCTTCGTCCCCAGCTGCCGCCGGAGAAGATTTCCATGGTTACGCTGGTGATGGGGCTTGCCGTGGCTGATGCGTTCTCTCATCTTTATGGCCTGAATGCCGGCATCAAATGGCCGAACGATGTCGTGGCGGGCGGAAAGAAGATCTGCGGAATTCTGACTGAGATGAGCGCGGAGATTGGCCAGGTCCACTATATCGTGATCGGGGCCGGGATCAACGCCAATATGGCGCATTTTCCGGAAGAAATCAGGGAGAGAGCCACAAGCCTGAGCCTGGAGCTTGGACATGATGTGAACCGGGCGGAGCTGGTCGCTGAAGTAATGAATGAATTTGAACATCTCTACGGACTGTTCGAGGAGAGCGGGAGCCTGAAGGAGCTGCGTGAGGAATACAATTCCGTCTGCGTGAACCTGAACCAGATGGTTCGTGTGCTGGACCCGAAGGGAGAGTACACAGGATTTGCGCGCGGGATCAATGACAGCGGCGCCCTTCTGGTCGAGACAAAGGACGGCACGATCCGGGAGGTCAGCTCGGGAGAAGTGTCCGTTCGCGGGATCTATGGGTATGTGTAGTATGGAGACAGGAAAAAAGGGCGAAGTCGTCCTGTGCGCTGCCAGCGCATACGAACAGAAATATTACTTCAACGGCCAGTTCAGCCAGCTTCCCGGGGATATCAAGGATCAGCTGCACATCATCTGCGTCCTGTTCACCGAGGACATCGGCGGGATCATACTGTTCGTCTTCGATGAGGAGGGACACCTGCAGATCCGCACCCAGGCGAAAGACTCCGACTACTATTACGATGAGATCGGGGCAGCCCTTGAGGTGAAGGAGATCCAGAGGCAGAGAAGGGACATGATGAACGGCCTCGAACTGTATTACCGCGCGGTCTTCCTCCATGAGAGCCTGGATCTGGAGGCATGGCAGCTGGAGTAAATCTTTACAGGTGCTATCGAAAGAAAAGACCGGCAAGAGGCATATCGTGACAGATCCTGAGACACCTGAGGAGCGGACAAATTGAGAATCGGCAATGTGGAATTACCCAACAACCTGATACTGGCACCGATGGCAGGCGTGAGCGACCTGCCATTTCGTCTGCTCTGCAGGGAGCAGGGTGCCGGCCTTACTGTCATGGAGATGATTTCCGCGAAGGCAATTCTGTATAAGAACAGGAATACGGAAGAGCTGATGTACACTGTTCCGGAAGACAGGCCGGTCAGCCTGCAGCTGTTCGGGTCTGATCCGGATATCGTCTCTGAGATTGCGCTGCAGATTGAGGAGAGGCCGTATGACATCCTGGACTTCAACATGGGATGCCCGGTGCCGAAGGTGGTAAAGAACGGGGAGGGGAGCGCACTGATGCGCGAACCGGAGAAGGCGGCCGCGATCGTAAGGGAATGTGTGAGGAAGATTCACAAGCCCATGACCGTCAAGATCCGGAAGGGCTTCAACGATCAGGAAGTCAACGCGGTGGAACTGGCAGAGAGGCTTGAGGACGCTGGCGCCGCCGCAATCGCGGTTCATGCCCGCACGAGGGAACAGTTCTATTCCGGAAAGGCCGACTGGGACATTATCCGCCAGGTGAAGGAGGCTGTGAAGATCCCGGTTATCGGGAACGGCGACGTGACCGGCCCGGAGAGTGCCGCCGCCATGCAGGAGGAAACCGGCTGCGACGCAGTCATGATCGGGCGCGCCGCGAGAGGGAATCCCTGGATTTTCCGCCGGATCCTGAAGGGCGGCAGCGCAGGGCCGGACCTCAGGGAACTGACGGAGACCATTCTCAGGCATGCACAGATGACGGTGGACCTGGACGGGGAATATGCCGGCATCCGGAAGATGCGAAAGCATGTTGCCTGGTATACGGCGGGCTATCCCCATTCCTCCAGGCTGCGCGGCCTTTCAGGCAGTATCCGGAGCATGGAAGACCTGAGAATCTTATTGACTTTGCTGGAGGCTTAACCTATAATCTTGCTTTAGTGCAAACTCGGAAACAGCCATAGACGGAAGACAGGAACGGGGTGTGGGGCTGGTGCTGATTTGCCTGGAAATACCAGTTTTACTGAAGGATGGAAGAGGTTTTCAGATGGAAGAAGGGAAGAGACTCCTGACCCAGTCAGGATACGAAAAACTCCAGAGCGAACTGGAAGAGCTGAAGGTCAACGCCAGGAAGGAGATCGCAGAAAAGATCAAGGAAGCAAGGGCGCAGGGAGACCTGAGCGAGAACGCGGAATACGACGCCGCCCTGGATGAACAGAGGGACATTGAAGCCCGTATTGTAGAGATCGAGACGATCCTCAAGAACTCAGAAGTCATGGAGGAGCATCCGGATGACGGTTCCATCAACATCGGAAGCCGCGTGACGATCCGCGAGATTGATACCGGTTTCGATATGGATATCGATATCGTGGGCGCGTCAGAGGCGAACAGTCTCAAGGGCCGTATCTCCAATGAATCTCCGGTCGGGAAGGCACTCATGCATAAGACGGCAGGTGAGACCGTCATCGTCGATACGCCGGAGGGTGAGGTCCGCTACGAAATCATGAAAGTGGAGCATTCGGTTGCCTGAAACGTGTTATAGGGCGATATCGTGACAGTTTCGGACAGAAAGGAATCCCGATGGGAGAGCAGAATCAGAACACAAAGAATCAGCAGAGTGATCAGCAGAAAACGCAGGATATGAACCAGCTGCTGAAGGTGCGCCGCGAAAAGCTGGCGAATCTCCAGGCAGAGGGGAAGGATCCGTTCGTCATCACGACCTACGACCAGACACACCACGCACCGGACATCAAGGATCATTTTGACGAGATGGAAGGCCAGGAGGTTTCGATCGCCGGACGCATGATGAGCAAGCGTGTGATGGGCAAGGCATCCTTCTGTAATGTACAGGACCGCTATGGAAACATCCAGGTCTATGTCGCCCGGGACAGCATCGGGGAAGAACCCTACAAGGCGTTCAAGAAGATGGACATCGGCGATATCGTTGGTGTGAAGGGAACAGTTTTCCGCACAAAGATGGGAGAGATTTCAGTTCATGCCTCTTCCCTTACGCTTTTGTCGAAAAACCTGATTCCGCTGCCGGAGAAGTTCCATGGCCTGCAGGACACAGACATTCGTTACCGCCAGAGATACCTGGATCTGATCATGAACGCGGAGGTGCGTGACACCTTCATGAAGCGCTCGCAGATCATCAGCGAGATCCGCAGGTTCCTCGATGACCGCGGCTTCATGGAAGTGGAGACGCCGATGCTGGTCAGCAACGCGGGCGGAGCTGCGGCGCGCCCATTTGACACGCATTACAATGCGCTCGATGAGGACGTCAAGCTGCGGATCAGCCTTGAACTCTACCTCAAGCGCCTGATCATCGGCGGGATGGAGAGAGTCTACGAGATCGGCCGTGTCTTCCGGAACGAAGGCGTCGATACACGCCACAACCCGGAGTTCACGCTCATGGAGCTTTACCAGGCATATACGGACTACAATGGCATGATGGAGCTGACAGAGTCCATGTTCCGTCATCTGGCGAACAAGGTCTGCGGAAGCGCGAAGATCACCTACCAGGGAACAGAGATCGACATGGAGAGCCCGTTCAGACGCCTGTCCATGATTGACTCCGTGAAGGAATACGCCGGAGTTGATTTCAGTCAGATCCATACGGATGAGGAGGCGAAAGCGGCAGCGAAGGAAAAGGGTGTCGAATTCGAAGAGCACCATAAGAGAGGCGACATCATCAACCTGTTCTTCGACGAGTTCTGCGAGGATAAGATGATCCAGCCGACCTTCATCATCGACCATCCGGTCGAGGTGTCTCCGCTGACCAAGAGAAAACCCGATGACCCCTCGATGGTGGAACGCTTTGAGCTGTATATCTACGGACGTGAGATGTGCAACGCTTATTCCGAGCTGAACGATCCTATTGACCAGAGGGAACGATTTAAGGCGCAGGACGCTCTCGCGGCGGCGGGCGACGAGGAAGCGAACCATACGGACGAGGACTTCCTCCACGCCATGGAACTGGGCATGCCTCCCACCGGCGGCATCGGCTACGGCATCGACCGCCTCGTGATGCTGCTTACAGACAGCGCCGCCATCCGGGACGTGCTGCTGTTCCCGAC
>ONVT01000280.1 GCA_900321365.1 uncultured Eubacteriales bacterium
ATGCCCAAAACCGCGGTATATGCGGTTAAACTAAGCGCTTTCCGGCGCTGACGCTTGGAAATCGCTAAGGTTAACCAGTATAACAGGAAAGCATGGCTGTGAGAACAGGACCTGACGTCGAATAATAATATCAAAAACAGGAGCTGCCATAATGGAGACTTTGGTGCGAAAGATTGCGGAGCATGCCCGCGAGATACCGGATCAGACAGCGGTCATTTTCAAAAAAGATGAACTGACCTACAGAGAACTATACACACGGATCTGCTGCGCGGGAAAGCTTTTTAGAGAAATGGGGATCCGCCGTGGCGACCGTGTGATGTACACATCACAGTCGAAGACGGAGACCGTGTATGTACATTTCGGTATCCAGTATGCGGGCGCGGCTGCTGTCCCGCTGGAGAAAAATGCCACCCCCGCGAACGTCCTTTCCGTCGCGGAGGATACAGAAGCGGCGGTCTGTCTGACGGACCGGCCGGCGGGCCTTGAGGACTCAGGCCTGAGAGTAGAATCCCTGAAGCAGTTCTGTCAGAGCGTGGAAAACCTCGCGGCGGACGCAGGATCGGTTAAAGCAGCCTGCGCTCTCACGCCAGACGCAGCCACGGTTGAAACAATCCGCACTCTCACTGCAGACGCAGCCTCGGATGAAGCAACGAGCACTCTCACTGCAGACGCAGCCACGTTTGACGCAGATTACACCCTTCCGGACCCGGAGGATCTTGCGGTGATGATCTTCACCACCGGCACCACGGGCAGGCCGAAGGGCGTCATGCTCAGCTACCGCGCGGTCGACGCCATCACAAGGAATAACATCGAAGGGATCGGAATTCTGCCTCAGGACCGAGCCCTGATCCCGCTGCCGCTGAACCATTCCCTGGGTCTTCGCCATCTGAGGGCACTGCTCTGGCAGGGCGGCACGGTCGTACTGCAGAACGGCTTTACGTTCGCGAAAGAGATGGAGCGGAATATCATTGAGAAGGCCTGCACCGGCATGGTGATCGTTCCCGCGTCACTTGAGCTTACCCGCTCCCAGATGCAGGAGAATTTCTCCCGGATCGTGGGGCACCTGCGCTATATCGAAGTCGGCGCCGGGAGCCTGAGCCTTCGGCAGAGACGGGATTATACCCGCATGCTCCCGGAAACACAGATCAACAATACCTGGGGCAGCTCCGAGACGGGAGGCGCTCTCTTCACCAGGGTAAATGACATCGCGATGGATCCTGTCCGCTGTGTGACAATCGGAAAACCGCTCAGCAGCATGGAGGTGGTCGCTCTCGGGCCGGACGGGGAGAGGCTTGCCCATACGGATGAGGAGCATCCGGGACGGCTGGCCCTTCGGGGCGGCATGGTCATGTCCGGATACATGAACCGGCCGGACGCGACAAGGGACGCGCTGCGCTCTGGCTGGCTCGTCACAAATGACATGGTTTACATGGGCAGCGACGGGTATGTCTACATGCTTGGCCGCGCGGATGACATCATTAACGTCGGCGGAGAGAAGGTCTCTCCGGTCGAGGTGGAGAACATCGCCAGTGAATATGAAGCCATGCGGGAATGCTCCTGCATCGGCGTTCCGGATCCGAATGAGGTTCTCGGGCAGATCCCCGTCCTTCTCGTGGTGGAGAATGAAGGCTTTTCCCTGGATGAGCTGAAGCTTTATCTCTCCTCCCGACTGGAACGCTTCAAACTCCCGCAGGCGTATCTGAGTATCCCCGCGCTTCCTCGAAACCGCATGAAGAAGCCAGACCGCAAAGAGATGCGCAGGCTGTGGGATGAAAGGACATAATTCGTTGAAGAAAAAGATAACGCGGATAATCTCCGTTGTGCTGTTTACCGCGCTGCTGATCGGAGGGATTGAGGTTCTCGGGGAAGTCCTCAGGCCGGTCAATACGGATATTGTGTTCAACGCGATCGACTCCTTCCATTCCATGCCAGAGGAATCCATCGAAGTGCTCTGCTGCGGTTCCAGCCGCATGTGGCGCGGGCTCGACACGATGGAAATGAACCGGAAATACGGACTGGCGGCATACAATTACGGCAGCAACTGGCAGAAGATCAATACAACGGAGCTGTTCCTGGATGACGCGCTGCGCACACAGTCGCCGAAGGTCGTACTGATCGAAGCCTCCAGGATCAACAAGGTTCTTCAGGACAGCGACGTCAACGGCGAGATCTACTGTACCCGGGGACTTCCTGAATCGAAGGAAAAGAAGCGGTATCTGGAGCAGTGTTTCGGGGACGACTCCGACCGCTGGCTGTCCTATTACGTGCCACTGTTCCTGGCCCATGAAAACTGGGACAGCCTGGAGATGGGTCATTTGTTCCGGAATAAGGAAGACCCGGATTACGCCGGAACCATGGGGTTCAACGCCACATATGAAAGCGTGTCGGTGCAGTACTTAGATCCCTCCAGAGTAAAACAGAAAGAGCTCCGCCTTACCAGCGTCCAGGTGCTGGACCGGATCGTGGAAACCTGCCGGGAGAACGGGGCCAGTCTGGTCTTTTACACCTCCCCCTGCGCGACAAAGGTATCCTACTCGGACGCGATGAAGCAGTATGCCGCCGAACACGGCTGCACCTACCTGAACCTGATGGAGAACCTGGATGAAATCGGCATCGACCCACAGACAGACTTTGCGGACAAAAAACATCTCAACGCACAGGGTGCGGGAAAGGTGGCAGACTATCTCGGGAAGTACATCACGGAGCATTATGATGTTTAGGACTTGAACGGCAATCCCCGGGAGACTGCAACCGTTTGTTCTGGCAATCAGACCTGATCTATGTTAGAATAAACTACTATATAGAAAACGAGTAGAATACACCATAGAAAGGAGTATGCGATGGCAATTTTAAACACACTTCTTTCCGAATGCATCAGAGATGTTGACCAGCTGAGTAAATATCTGAACCTCAATCCAGACGATGCAAACCGGATCAGGGAGATCTCCGAACGATATCCGTTCTGTGTGCCGCCCTATTACCTTGGACTGATTGATCCGGACGACCCGGATGATCCGATCCGCAGAATCTGCATTCCCGGACCGCAAGAACTCTCCGGCACCGGCATGGAGGATACCAGCGGCGAGGGGGACAATACCGTCATCCGCGGGATGCAGCACAAGTACCGCCAGACTGCATTGATCCTGACGACAAATCAGTGCTCGATGTACTGCCGCTTCTGCTTCCGCAAGAGGATGGTCGGATACTCGGAGGATGAGACGGCCGAACATATCAGCAAGATGGCCGATTACGTCCGCGGGCACACGGAGATCAACAACGTCCTTTTGTCCGGCGGAGACGCGCTGGTCAATGACAATTCTGTCATTGAGATGTATCTGAAGACCTTCTCACAGATCCCCTCCCTGGACTTCATCCGGATCGGGACCAGGACACCGGTTGTCCTCCCGATGAGGATCTATGAGGACGAAGAACTGCTGAACCTTCTGAAGGAGTATAACAGGCAGAAGCAGATCATCATCGTAACGCACTTCAACCATCCGCATGAGATCACGCCTGAGGCAAAGAAAGCGGTGGATGCGCTGATCAGCTGCGGGTGTGTCATCCGGAACCAGACGGTGCTGCTCAAGGGCGTCTGCGATGATCCGAAGACGCTTGCCACGCTTCTGAACCGGCTGGTCTCGATCGGCGTGATCCCCTACTATGTCTTCCAGTGCAGACCCGCGAGAGGCGCGCTGGATGAGTTCCAGATCCCGCTGCTGAAAGGCTCCGCCATCGTGGAGGAGGCAAAGACCATGATGAACGGACAGGCCAAGAGCATCCACTACTGCATGTCCCATGTCACAGGCAAGATTGAGATCCTGGGCGCATTGGAGGGGAACAGGATGCTGTTTAAGTATCATCAGGCAAAGTACGCGAAAGACAATTCCCGCATCTTCATTCAGGAGCTTGCGGCAGACCAGTGCTGGCTGTAAATGAAAACGCAGGCACCGCATCCAAAGATGCGGTGCTTCTTAATCAA
>ONVT01000266.1 GCA_900321365.1 uncultured Eubacteriales bacterium
AATCTCTTTCTCTGTCAACCGGTTTGGTTCGAGCTACAGTCTGGCTGACGGTACCGCTTCTAAGCTGAAGGAGTTTTATCACTCAGAGCCCTTCGATGTGACATTTCTGGAAACCAATCTGGATAAAGTCGGGAACGCGAGAGTCCTGCTCAGGTCAGGGGAGAATATGAAAGAACTCCGTGCCGGTTCCGGCCTTGTCGTGAGTGAGAGCCGGACGGACAGGGGTGTTTCCCGGTATTCCTACACAGTTCCGGCATCTGCCTTCTCGAAGGACGGAACCTATGAGGTGATGCTGCTGACGACAGACCGGGCCGGCAACTCCTCGGACAGTTCTGCGCAGAGACTGCCCGTTCGTTTCGCAATTGACGCCTCTGCCCCGGAATGCCTGATCACCGGTATTCAGGCGGAGGGAAGGTACAAAGAGAAAGATCTGACCGCGGTGATCGAAGTGCGTGACAACCTTGCTCTGGAGAAGGCGGAAATATATGTCGACTCCAGAAGGGCAAAAAGCTGGAAGGCGGATTCTGACGGCAGCGCAGGCGGAATCATGAAGATTCCGCTTTCCGAAAAAGAAGCCTGGCAGACGGTTCAGGTATATGCCAGGGACAAGGCGGGCAATGAGATCTGGACAAAAGAGATTCCGGTTTATATCTCATCCTTGGATCCCGAAAAAGCGCAGGCTTATCACAGTGAAAGACTCAGCGCGCAGCAGGTTCAGCAGATCCGGGACAGCCTGGACACGATCAGGAAGAACCTGATGAAGAGCAGGGTGTTTCAGAGCGGGCTGTTTCAGGCAGGGCTTTCAGGTGGAAATGCGCCTGAGACGGGAACCGTGACAAACCTGCCCCTGCTTCACTCTGCCAGGAAGGACAGCCAGCTCAGTGCGCCCTCAGTATCTTCCTCCGGCCGGACCGAGGATGTCGCCGCCGCAAACGGTGCAGGCGGAAACCGGTTCCCCCTTGCGGCAGTCCTTGCGCTGGCGGCCGTGCTCCTTCCTGCGTCCATAGGCGGAATCCTGTACATGAGATCCCGCTGAGCCTGTGACGCACCGTAGCCCACCGCACCGTGGCTGGAGGACCACGGCGCAGCCCCGGTCGACATTCGTCCTTTCATGGGCTACAATGAGTCCCATGAAAGAGGAAGGAAGCAGTGAGGGCAGATATACAGGGAGGGCGCCGCAGGGTGCTCTCTCTTTGGCGCGCGCATTTCTGATCGGAGCGGGAATGGCACTTGCATGGGGCGCGCTGTCCGGCATCCTGCATCTGGACCGTCTGTTTCCGGATGCGGCCGGAGAGCAGCTGTTCAGCCGTCCCCTGTCTGTCCAGATTGCCCTCTACGGTTTCGTCAGTCCCCTGCTGGAGGAGATCCTGTTCCGGAAGATTCTGTTTGACCTGGTAAGACGGATCCTCCCTGAACGCGGCAGTGCGCTGATCGTGTCTGCACTTTTTGCGATCTGGCACTGGAACGTGATCCAGGCGCTGTATGCCTTCCCCGCAGGGCTGATTCTCCAGTGGCTGCGGTATGAGAGCGGGCGGATGGAGGAGCCGGTCTGCTGCCATATCGGGGCAAACCTGACATCCATCCTGGTGACAGTAGTTTGGACCTGTACATAACTAACTTATACATCTTGCTTGTCTTTTCCTCCGATTGTACCAGGCAAAAAAACCTTACATAGCCCGCTATGCGCGGCTTTTCTGCCTGGCACACTCGAAGGAAAATCCTGCTCAATCTGTACAAGTTATTTATGTACAGGTCCTTATGAATGTTGTATAATGTGCATCTGCCGATGCTGGGAATAATCTCCGAATCGCACATTGACGCGGCGGCATCCTATCCGTTATGATTCACAGGGTAATCTTTACCGGTGTACAGCAATAAAGTATTATCAGAAGAACCCCCGTCTTTTCAGGGGCGGGTGACAGAACAGGTCTGCCGGAGGCAGATCGGAGCAGAAGGAGGGAACAGACAGCTATGTACTCTATCGAAGAACTGCGCAGAGAAGACATTGAGATCGCAGCGGCGATTGAGGCGGAGGTTGCGCGTCAGAACAGCCACATTGAACTGATCGCGTCAGAAAACTGGGTGTCTCATGCCGTGATGGCAGCGATGGGAAGTCCGCTGACGAACAAATACGCGGAAGGTCTTCCGGGAAAGCGCTACTACGGCGGATGCCGGGTCGTGGACGAGGTCGAGAACCTTGCGAGAGAGAGAGCAAAGCTTCTGTTTGGATGTACCTGGGCAAATGTCCAGCCGCATTCCGGCGCCCAGGCGAACATGGCTGTCGAGCTGGCCCTGCTTAAGCCGGGCGACACGTTCATGGGCATGAACCTTTCTGAGGGAGGGCATATTTCTCACGGAAGCCCTGTTAATTTTTCCGGGATGTATTTCAACTATGTGCCCTACGGGGTAAATGAAGAAGGGGTTATCGATTACGATGAGGTGGAGCGCATCGCGATGGAATGCAAACCGAAGCTGATCATCTGCGGCGCCAGCGCATATGCCAGGACGATCGATTTCAGGAGGTTCCGCGAGATCGCTGACAGGTGCGGCGCGTATCTGCTGGCAGACATCGCCCACATCGCGGGCCTGGTTGCGACCGGCCTTCATCCGAGCCCGTTCCCCCATGCGCATGTTGTGACGACGACCACCCACAAGACTCTCCGCGGCCCGCGCGGCGGCATGATTCTTTCCACCGCTGAATTCGGAAAAGAACATAAGCTCAACAAGGCCGTGTTCCCCGGAATCCAGGGAGGACCGCTTGAGCATGTGATCGCCGCGAAGGCGGTCTGCTTCCTCGAGGCGATGCAGCCCGAGTTCAAAGAGTACTGCACTCAGATTGTAAAAAACGCGAAGGCTCTGTGCAGCGGACTGCTTCGCAGGAACGTCGACATTGTGTCAGGAGGCACGGACAATCATCTGATGCTGGTGAACCTGTTCTCCGCCGGAAAGACAGGTGCCCAGGTAGAGGCTGACCTTGACGCTGTCGGAATCACCGCGAACAAGAATACGATCCCGAGGGATCCGCAGCCTCCGTTCGTGACCAGCGGACTGCGCCTCGGAACCCCGGCGGCGACAACCCGTGGTCTGAAGGAGGATGACTTTGACCGGATTGCGGAGGTGATCGCTACGGTGGTTCATGAGGGAGACGCAAAAGCGGAGTACTGCCGCGGGATCGTTTCCGAGATCACGCAGAAGTATCCTCTCAGCTGATCTGCCTGAGACTATGATTTCGCTGCGGGCAGCTGTTATTCGTGATGAAACATAAACCCCGGCTTTGCACCGGGTATGTCAGTGGCATTTCTGAAAACAGTAAGGAACTGTATATAAATTACTTGTACAGATTGCGCAGGATTTTCCTTCGAGTGTGCCAGGCAAAAAAGCCGCGCATAGCGGGC
>ONVT01000264.1 GCA_900321365.1 uncultured Eubacteriales bacterium
AGAGCATTATGAGAAGCCGTCCGTCAGACGCAAGAAAAAGTCTGAGGCAGCTCGTAAGCGCAAGTATAACTGATCCAGAGTGGTTCGATGCCCCCGGCAGCTAAGGCCGGGGGCATCTGTCTTAGGCAGCGGATATGGGAAAGATCAAAGTATCACGTTATCAGATAGATTATCCCGCCCGTTCGCGGGATGGCAGGTCACGGGCAAGGATCGCGGTCCTTGCGGATCTCCACAACGGCGTCTACCACTCGGATGTCCATACTCTGATCCGGCTGATCCGGGAGGAAAAGTGTGACGCGGTTCTGTCCGCGGGGGACCTGGTGCTGATGAAGGGAGGCCATTATGCAACGGATCAGGCACTCAGGCTGGTCTGCACGCTTGCTAAGGATCATCCGGTTTACCTGATGAACGGCAACCATGAGACCAGGATGGAACGGCTCTTCCTGCCGGAGTACCGGCGCTATGAAAAGGCGCTTGAAAAAAGCGGGGTCTTCTGCCTGCACAACGACAGCGCCACTCTTTGCGCGGGCGGCGTGAATATGCGCATCACGGGGCTGGAGCTGGACAGAAGATATTTCCGGAACAGGTATCACAAGAACCTGAGCGTGGGGGAAATCCGGGAGCTTGTCGGAGAGAGAGGCAGAGACTGCTTCCAGATCCTGCTTGCGCATCATCCGAAGTACTTTCCCTCGTATGCCGCCTGGGGTGCGGACCTGACCTTGTCCGGACACCTTCACGGAGGGATCGCGAGGCTTCCGTACCTGGGAGGCGTGGTCAGCCCGGACCCGGAACTGTTTCCCCGGTATGACCATGGAATATACGAGAACGGCGCCGCAAAGATGATTGTCAGTGCGGGGCTTGGAACGCATTCCGTCAACCTCAGGGTCAACAACCCTCCCGAGCTGGTCATCGTGGACATCATGGAGAAGTAACTATGGCTATCGAACTGAAGCTTCAGGCATTTGAAGGCCCTCTTGACCTGCTCCTTCACCTGATCGAAAAGAACAAGGTCAGCATCTGGGACATTCCGATCGCGCTGATCACGGAGCAGTACATGGAATACATCGACGCCATGACGGAAGCGCGGATGCAGATGGATGTCATGAGCGAATTCCTTGTCATGGCCGCGACACTTCTGGACATCAAGTCGAGGATGCTGCTTCCTGCGGAAAAGGATGAGGAAGGCGAAGAGATTGATCCCAGGGAAGAGCTGGTGAGGCAGCTTCTGGAATACAAGACCTATAAATACATGTCTTATGAGCTCAGGGAGAGGGAGAGCGACGCACAGGGAGTCTGGGTGCGCAGGCCGTCAATTCCCCGGCAGGTACAGCTCTACCGCGAACCCGTCGATCCGGATGAAGTGCTGGACAAGGCCGGAGTGACACTCCAGGGCCTGTACAGGATCTTTCAGGAGGTAATGAAGCGCAGGGAGGATCTGAGGGATCCGATCCGGGCCGGATTCGGAAGGATCGAGAAGCAGCAGATCGACACGCAGGAAGCCATCCGTTTCGTGGAGAGGTTTATCATGAACCGCCGCCGGTGTACGTTCCGGTCCCTCCTCATGCTCCGGGAAGGACGCATGTATACGGTGGTGACGTTTCTGACGATCCTGGAGCTGATGAAGAGGGGCCGCGTCTATGTAACGCAGGAGGACAACTTCGGGGAGATCAGGATCGAGGCAAATGACCCGTCCCAGTGGAACGATGAGGGCGATGATCTGATGAGCGAATGGGCGGAGGATTCCGACCAGGCGGAAAGGAGTGAGCTGCCGGATGGGACAGCTGAAATTTGAGCAGAAAAACGGGGAACTGATGACCGTCGAGGAGAGCCCGGGGCATGTAGGCGGAGACAAGGCCGCCCTGAAGGCTGCACTGGAGGCGATTCTTTTTTCCATGGGAGACTCCATCGACCCGGAGACGGTCGCGCAGGCGCTGGAAGTGGGAGAAGAAGAGACCCGTCTGGTGCTGGAGGAGATGGCGGAGGAATACGAATCCCCGGAGAGGGGAATCCGGATCATAAAGCTGGAGGGACGCTACCAGCTTGCGACAAAGAAGGAACAGTATCCGGCACTGATCCGCCTGGTGAGGCAGCCGCGCAGGATCAGTCTCTCCGATGTGGTTCTGGAGACGCTCTCGATTATCGCGTACAAGCAGCCCGTGACCAGGGCACAGATCGAGAAGATCCGTGGGGTGAGTTGTGATCATGCGATCAACCGTCTCCTGGAATACGGACTGGTCTGCGAGGCGGGACGGCTGGACGCGCCCGGCAGGCCGATCCTGTTCGGGACGACGGAGGAATTCCTGAGGCATTTTGGGACAGATTCGCTGGACGACCTCCCGAGGATCAGTCCTCTGAAGGTGGAAGACTTCAAGGCTCAGGCCGAGGAGGAGGCGAAGCTGAAGCTGGATATCTGACAGCGGGAATCAGAGATCTGTGCCGCCGGCTGCTGGCGGAGCGGTGGCAGAATGGAGATTATGATGAAGGAACTGTATCGATTGATCGATTCTCTTGACATGAACAGGAAACATGAGCTGGTCACCGTCACAGGCGGTGCGCATGCCGGCCTTAAGCTTCTGCTGACAGACGGCGAAGTGATCTGGAGCAGCGACCCGGCATGCAGTGACATCCCGGAGAAAGCCAGGCCGGAGTTTGTCTTCCGAGAGAGGCTGACACATGCCGTCCGCCTGGTGGTCTGCGGGTGCGGTTACGTTGGGCAGTCAGTGATCCGTCTGGCAAAATTCCTCGGATGGAACGTGACCGCGCTCGATGACCGTGAGGAATTCGTCTCCATGGCCCGACTGGCGGGAGCGGATGAGGTGATCTGCGGCCCGTTCGGGGAAACGATCCCAAAGACTGCCTCATACAGCAGCACCTGCTATGTGGTCGTGACAAGAGAGCACCGGTATGACCGGGAATGCCTGGATGCGATTCTGGCAAGAGAGCCGGGATATGTGGGGATGATGGGAAGCCATACCCGCTCGGACCGGATGCGGCAAAGCCTCGCAGAATCCGGCGTGGACAAAGAGAAGATCGCGAGGATTCATGCCCCGGTCGGTCTGGAGATCGGAGCCGTGACGCCGCAGGAGATCGCGGTCTCGATCATCGCGCAGATCATGCAGGAAAAAGCGAAGTTCCTTCAGGGGAGCGCATTTCCCCCGGATCTGATGGCGGCACTGAAGGAAGAGGGTCCGGACGGGAGCCATGCCATTCTGGCGCTGATCACGGCGCAGAGAGGTTCCACGCCCAGAGAAGCGGGGGCAAGGATGCTGGTATACCCGGACGGAAAAACCGTTGGAACCATCGGAGGGGGCCTTATGGAGGCTGAGGTGATCCGCAGGGCGCTGCAGTCTCTGGAGGATCCTTCCTCCTTCCGTCCGTATACTATAACCATCGATATGTCCGGACGGCCCGGAAGTATGAAGGACATGGTCTGCGGAGGCGTGACAGACGTGTTCCTGGAATTATTGTGAAGCTGTCTGCCGCCTCGTGACAGCAAGTCACACACTCCTCCGCCCTGCGGTTGTGGGTCTCCAATTTAAGATTTTATTCCTTTTCATTCTGAGCAGGGAACGCTATAATAAGTATCAGTATGCAGGGTCTTATCCGGATGAGGGAGAGGACCGGAGGTGTATTCAGGGAGAGGAAGGAGCATGGAGATGAGGGAGCATGGAGTGAAGAAGAGAGTTGTTGTCCTGGTCATGGCGTGTGTCATGATGTGCGGACTGCTTTCGATGCAGGCGGCCGCAAAGCAGGGAGATGAGGTTTATCAGACGGTTGCGGCGGCGATCGCCAAGGCGACGGGGACCGAAACCGTGAAGACGATCTGGTGGAAGGCAAAGGTGACTGCCAACCTTAAGGCAACGACAACGGAGACAGGCGCGGAGGTTAAACTGCCGACCGGAACCGAGGTCACCATCATCCAGAGGGATTATCACAAAGAAAGCGGTATCAGCCAGTGTCGTCTTGCCAACAATACACACTGCTATATTGCGAACCAGTACCTGCAGATTACTGCGCCGCTCGCGACCGGAGCCCAGGGGGATTATTCCAAGGAGACAAAGGAAGCCTATGTCAACGGCCAGACCATCACGAGCAACACGGATACGATGCTCTGGATCAGTCTTGATAAGCAGAGGGTGAATGTCTTCAAGGGATCCAACAGAAACTGGAAACTGGTCAAGACGTTCAAGGCTTCTACGGGTATGGCGGATTATCCGACATTGGATCAGACATTCAAGAAAAAGTATGTTGCTCAGAAAAAGATGCTTGTCGTGGACGGTCTTCAGTACTATACAGTCTTCTATGGCAGCGGTATCCATAAATGGCCGGGAGGCGATATGGCCGCGTCCATCGGGAAAGTGCCCATGTCTCACAGTTGTGTCAGACTGAAAGGCAGCAACGCGAAGTGGATTTTCAGCAACACGAATGTCCCGCTCAGGTCGAGAATCTGGATCTGGTAAAAAAATGTATTCCATTAATTCCATAATTATAAGAAGGGCAGGCCTTTATGGCTTGCCTTTTTTGTGTTTTTCACGTACTATGGAATGTGGCAATTTTTGATTTCTAATTGATGGAGGTCTGAGTATGAGCAATATAGCAAAAAGCAAGGCAGCTGAGAGAATTGCTGCTCTGCTTGACGAAAGCAGTTTCGTTGAGATCGGCTCGCTTGTCACGGCAAGGAGCACGGATTTCAACCTGACAGATGAGAAGGCTGCTTCGGACGGAGTCATCACCGGATACGGCCTGATCGATGGAAACCTGGTATATGTTTACAGCCAGGATGCTTCCGTTCTTGGCGGCAGCGTCGGTGAGATGCACGCGAAGAAGATCGTTCGTCTGTACAGCCTTGCCATGAAGATGGGTGCTCCGGTGATCGGCCTGCTCGACAGTGCGGGCATGCGGCTCCAGGAATCGACGGATGCGCTGAATGCGTTCGGCATGCTGTATCGCAGGATGGCATTTGCGAGCGGCGTGATCCCGCAGATCACGGCGGTGCTCGGGAAATGCGGCGGCGCCCTTGCCGTTGCGGCTGGCATGAGTGACTTCGTATTTATGGAAGGGAGCAGCGCGAAGCTGTTCGTGAACTCTCCGAACGCACTGGCAGGGAACAAGGAAGAGGATACGGCAGGAGCCGGATTCCAGAGTGAGATGAGCGGACTGGCTGACTTTGTCGGAACCGAGGAGGAGATTCTGGCCCGGATCAGGGATCTGGTATCGATTCTCCCGGCAAACAATTCCGACGAAGCCCCCCTGGGAGACGCGGAGGATGATCTGAACAGAGTCTGCGAGGGCATCGAGGGTGCCGCAGGAGACACCTCCATCCTGCTTGGCCAGATCTCCGACGGAAATCTTCTTTGTGAGGTCAAGGCTGCCTGGGCGAAAGAGATGGTCACCGGATTCATCAGGCTGAACGGCGTGACGGTCGGCGCGATCGCGAACCGCACGGAAATCTACGATGAGAAGGGAGAGAAGAGCGCTGAGTTCAAACCGCTTCTGACCGCGAAGGGCCTTGAGAAGGCGGCCGGGTTTGTCCGTTTCTGCGACGCCTTTGACATCCCGGTGCTGACGGTTACGAACGCGGAGGGATTCTTCGCGGATAAGGAGAACGAGCTTGGGATTGCGAAGGCAGCCGCGCAGCTGTCCTGCGCGCTGGCCGAGGCAACCGTCCCGAAGGTGAATGTCATTACCGGCAGGGCATTTGGCTCCGGCTATCTGATCATGAACAGCCAGGCGCTCGGAGCGGATCTCACGTTCGCATGGGAAGAGGCGCAGATCGGCATGATGGATGCGAAGCTTGCCGCAGGCATCATGTATGACGGAAAGGGTGCGGATATCCTGAGCGAGAAGGCGTCCGAGTATGACAGGCTGCAGCAGAGTGTCAGCGCGGCAGCGGGACGCGGGTATGTCGATACCGTGATCAAGGCGTCCGATACCCGCAAGATGGTCATCGGCGCATTTGAGATGCTCTATACAAAGTCGGAAGAGCGCCCTGATAAGAAGCACGGTACGGTTTGAGTGAGGTGACATGCAGATGAGAAAAAGAATTTACATGGCTCTGCTTGCCGCAGTGCTCACGCTCGGCCTCCCTGTCGGATGCATGACGGCGTCCGCCTCCCAGACAGAGGCGAATGAATCCGTGCAGACGGAACAGGAGGAAGGCGGGGCAGCCGGCGAGACGGAAACGTCCCTTCTGGAGCCGGAGAGTGTGACGGGAGATACCTCCTTTGAAGATCAGTATCCGACAATCGAGGCACAGGTTGAGCAGCAGCTGTCCACACTGTCAAAACTGTCTGCCGATGAAGTGGAGGATATGATCAACGGCTACAACCGGCAGATTAACCTGTCGGTCCTGGACATTAAGAATTCCATGGACGATGCCTCGACTCTCACAGAGGATGATGATGCGACCATGGCCATGGTCAAGATGCTCCGCAACTGGTATTCCAATATGGATTCCTGCGGTCAGTTCCTGGGAGTGAAGAGCTATACGGCTGACATGACGGACCAGGTAATGACAATGGAGCTTGACGCGGAGTATGATACCGCGAATGAGAATAAATCAAAGATTACGGTTGAGTTTACCTATGATCTTGGAAGAAACCTGACGCTTCTGAACTGGGAGGTCAAGGATTCCTTCAGCGCGAGCGTGGGCAAGGCCGGCATGAACACACTGATCGGACTTGGAACCGTTTTTGTGGTCCTGCTGTTCCTGACTTTCATCATCAGCCAGTTCCACTGGATTCCGGATCTGACTGAAAAGAAGAAGAAACAGAAGGAAGAGAGTGCTCCGGTGAGCGATGTGCCTGCTTCGGCTCCGGCACCGTCCGCTCAGGAGGAGATTGTGGAAGAAGTTGATGATCTGGAACTGATAGCGGTAATCAGTGCGGCGATCGCGGCAAGTGAACAGGCTCCCGCAGACGGATTTGTCGTCCGTTCGATCCGCAGAAGAAGCAGAAAGAGCAACTGGAGGGCATAAGCCGTCCGATCCGCGGATGGCGGATCACTGAACAGAATGAATAAGGAGAATGCTAAGATGAAGAATTATACGATCACCGTCAATGGTACTGTTTATGATGTCACTGTGGAAGAGGGAACCGGATCGGGAGCATCAGCCCCCGCAGCAGCTCCGAAGGCGGCCCCGAAGGCAGCCCCCGCTCCGAAGGCGGCTCCGGCCCCGAAGGCTCCGGCTTCTTCAGGCGCCGGTTCGGTTAAGGTTACCGCTTCTGTTCCGGGTAAGGTATTCAAGGTGAATGCTGCTGTGGGCCAGTCGGTAAAGAGCGGCGATCCGATTGTTACTTTGGAAGCCATGAAGATGGAGATCCCGGTTGTTGCTCCGCAGGACGGCACCATTGCCTCCCTCGAAGTGGCGGCGGGCGACGCGGTTGAGAACGGACAGGTTCTTGCGACTATGAACTGATTGCTCTGGACCTGGCCAGATCCTGATGTTAGGAGGTTAATCAATGGGTTACATTGGAACAACAATGTCGAATCTTCTGAATCAGACCGCGTTTCTGAATCTGACATGGGGAAACTATGTCATGATGATTGTCGCGTTTGTATTCCTGTATCTGGCAATCAAACACGACTTTGAACCGCTTCTGCTGGTTCCGATTGCGTTCGGTATGCTGCTTGTCAATATCTACCCGGATATCATGTCGGATATTACCGTCGATGTCCTGGGTGTTGAGCATGCAGGCGGACTTTTGCATTATTTCTATTTACTGGATGAGGCTTCCATCCTCCCATCCCTGATTTTCATGGGGGTCGGCGCGATGACCGACTTCGGCCCGCTGATCGCGAACCCGATCTCATTCATTATGGGTGCCGCGGCTCAGGCGGGAATCTATATCGCCTATTTCCTGGCGATCGCGTTTGGCTTCAACGGTAAGGCAGCAGCCGCGATCTCCATCATCGGCGGAGCGGACGGCCCGACTTCGATCTTCCTTGCAGGAAAGCTCGGACAGACGGAACTGATGGGACCGATCGCCGTTGCGGCGTATTCCTATATGTCGCTGGTTCCGATCATTCAGCCGCCGATTATGAAACTGTTTACTTCAGAGAAAGACAGAAAGATCAAGATGGAACAGCTTCGTCCTGTCTCCCAGCTTGAGAAGATTCTGTTCCCGATCATCATCACGGTTGTTGTCTGCCTGCTCCTTCCGACAACGGCTCCGCTGGTCGGAATGCTGATGCTTGGAAACCTGTTCCGTGAGTGTGGCGTAGTACGCCAGTTGACCGAGACGGCGTCAAACGCGATGATGTACATCGTTGTCATTCTTCTCGGTACCAGTGTCGGCGCGTCTACTTCGGCGTCTGCGTTCCTGAATACAGACACCCTGAAGATCGTGGTCCTGGGCCTGGTCGCGTTCTGTTTCGGAACCCTTGGAGGCGTGCTGCTGGGCCAGCTGATGAAGGTCCTGACACACGGAAAGATCAATCCTCTGATCGGCTCGGCAGGCGTGTCCGCTGTCCCGATGGCGGCACGCGTTTCCCAGAAGGTCGGCGCACAGGCCGATCCCACAAACTTCCTGCTGATGCACGCGATGGGGCCGAATGTTGCCGGCGTGATCGGCACCGCCGTTGCGGCCGGTACTTTCATGGCAATCTACGGTGTGTGATATAAGAATGGAGAATTCCCTGTTATAATGATTCCTCACGGCCTTAAGGAGGCCGTGAGACAGAAATTGTTCAGGGCCAATGTGATGAAAGGAAAATAGAGAGATGGCAGCAGAGAAAAAGCCGATTAAAATTACTGAAACTGTGCTGCGTGACGCGCATCAGTCCCTGATCGCGACACGTATGCCGACGGAGGAGATGCTTCCGATCATAGACAAGATGGACAAGGTCGGATATCAGTCCGTGGAATGCTGGGGTGGCGCCACCTTTGACGCGGCACTTCGCTTCCTGAAGGAAGATCCGTGGATCAGGCTGAGAAAGCTTCGCGACGGATTCAAGAATACAAAGCTCCAGATGCTTTTCCGTGGGCAGAATATCCTTGGATACAAGCCGTATGCGGACGATGTAGTTGAGTATTTTGTCCAGAAATCGATTGCGAACGGCATCGACATCATTCGTATCTTCGACTGCTTCAATGACCTGAGAAACCTCCAGACCTGCGTAAAGGCGGCCAATAAGGAGAAGGGACATGCGCAGATTGCCCTGTCCTACACGCTCGGTGATGCCTATACGCTTGATTATTGGGTGGAGATCTCGAAGAGAATCCAGGATATGGGAGCGGATTCCATCTGTATCAAGGATATGGCCGGCCTTCTTCTTCCTTACACGGCAACAGAACTGATCAGTGCCATGAAGGACGCGGTTGACCTTCCGATCCAGCTGCATACCCACTATACTTCCGGCGCGGCTTCCATGACCTATCTAAAGGCAGTCGAGGCAGGCGTGGACGTGATTGACTGTGCGATGAGTCCCTTCGCGCTGGGAACCTCCCAGCCCGCGACCGAGGTTATGGTCAAGACGTTTGAGGGAACGCCGTATGATACCGGATATGACATGAAGCTTCTTGAGGAAATCGCGGATTACTTCCGTCCTTACAGGGACGAGTGCCTGGAGAACGGCCTCCTGAATCCGAAGAACCTCGGCGTCAATATCAAGACGCTGGTTTATCAGGTGCCGGGCGGCATGCTTTCCAACCTGACTTCGCAGCTTGACAAGCTGGGCGCTGCGGACAAGTATTATGAAGTGCTGGAAGAGGTTCCGAATGTACGTAAGGATCTCGGTGAGCCACCGCTTGTCACCCCGTCCTCCCAGATTGTCGGAACACAGGCGGTCATGAACATCATCGCCGGTGAGCGCTATAAGATGGTGCCGCAGGAGACGAAGGATGTGTTGAGCGGAAAGTACGGCGAGACCGTCAAACCGTTCAACAAGGAAGTCCAGAAGAAGTGCATCGGGGACGCGAAGGTCATCACCTACCGTCCTGCGGACGATATCCCGCCGATGCTTCCGGAATATGAGAAGGAGATCGCGCAGTACAAGGAGATGGATGAGGATGTCCTCACCTACGCCCTGTTCCCGCAGGTCGCCATTGACTATTTCAAGTACCGTCAGGCCCAGGAGACCGGCGTGGATCCGGCAGCAGGTGACACCGCAAACAAGGCGTATCCTGTCTGACACAGCGTGTTGCAGGCCTCCGGTTTCCCGGAGGCCTGTTTTCAGGAACCCGCCGCCCGCGCGGCGGGTTCCTGAACGGCAGCGGGATCTACATGGTTGACTTCTGATGGCCTTAATTCTATACTGAGTTCGAGATTGTTACAGGAGAAGGGGGATATTATGGCTGCTACCGAGTCTGCGGAGAATTATCTGGAGTCGATTCTTGTTCTGAGCAGGGAGAAACCGGTTGTCAGAAGCGTTGATGTCTCGAATTATACCGGTTTCCGCAAGTCGAGCATCTCTATCGCGATGAAGAACCTGAAGGCAGACGGGTATATCACGATCAGTCCGGAGGGGTATATCTATCTTACGGATGAGGGGATGAAGATCGCTTCCATGATCTTTGAACGTCACCAGGTTCTGTCTCAATGGTTTATCCGGCTCGGGGTAGATGAGAAGACTGCTGTGGAGGATGCCTGCAGGATCGAGCACGATATCAGTCAGGAGAGCTTTGCCGCAATCAAGAAGTATATCAGTGAGAATTCCTGAACATGAGCATAACTGAGGGAAAGAATAAGAAAAGATATACCGAGGTCGATATTGCCAGAGGCATCGGTATATTTTTTGTTGTACTCGGACACTCAATCAAGCAGACCGGCGTGTCTGCCGGCTGGATCCGAATCCTGACATATATCATCTACAGCTTCCATATGCCGCTTTTTTTCTGCCTTTCCGGTTTTGTGGCCGCGAAGATCCTGGAGATGAACAGGAAGGAGAGAGGTTCGTATATACTGTCCCGGGCGAAACGGCTTCTGATTCCTTATTTTACCATCGCGATTCTCTATATCCCTGTGAAGCTGAAGCTGAGTGATGTCGCGATCAAGCCGTTTTCCGTCTCCGATATCTGGAAACTCTTTATCGGGCAGAATCCGGATGTCTCTTTATGGTTTCTGTATGTTCTTTTCCTGATCGAAGTAATCTGTGCGCTTGTTGTAAATACGTTCAATTTCCGTTCCATCTGGTACGGAAGCTTTTTCCTGAGTGTCGCGATCTACTGGGCCAACCTGGATATCCGTACGCCGAAGTATCTCTTCTTCTTCCTGATGGGGATCTGGGTAAGGCTGAAATTTGAGGATAGCCGGAAGGCTGGGTATGAAGACGCTATGGACGGTCAGGATCTGCTGGCGTTCCTGGCCCTGGTGACTGATATCGTCGCGATCATTTTTCTGTACAGGACCACGATCACGGTTACGATGATGCTGACGAGCCTGTGCGGCATCTATCTGGTGCTCTGGATATCGTCACGCCTGGTGTACAACATTGACGGCGAGGAGAAGGAGCCGGGAAAGAATGCGCGCATCCTTCTCCTTCTTGGTCTGTATTCCATGGATATTTATATTCTTCATGAGCCTGTCATGACTGTGGTAAGACTTTTGCTCTGGAACAGGCTCGGCCTGAATTACATTCTGTGTACACTTCTGATCTTCCTCTGTGCGCTTTGTATCCCGATCCCTGTCTCAAAGTGGGTGATCCGAAAGATCAGGCCGCTCAGGCTGCTGCTTCTGGGGGAGAGCTAAGTGAAACGAAAGATCCGGATTATATTCTGCATCTGCAGCCTGACAGTAATCGTATTTGCCCTGCTGTCTGCGGTCCGCTCTCTCAGGCCCAGCCGCGGGAAACCTTATGAGAGAATCAGCGTGCAGGAAGCCATTGATTACATGAGCTATGAGTCGGTTTACTGCATCGTGGATGTGCGGGACAAGGCGGAGTATGACAGAAGGCATGTGGCTGGGGCGCGGAGTCTTCCCTGTGACGAGATCGTCGAGAGTGCGGATGAGGTCATACCGGACCGGCATGTGATGCTTTACGTATACGGTTCGGACAGTGATCAAAGCTGCGCGGCGGCGCAGAAACTGAGCGATATCGGATTTACCTCTGTCACGGAGACAGGGAGCTTTACAGACTGGATCCTTCTGGAAGAGACGGAACAATGAGGTGAGAAGGTTCATGAACGCAATCGGACAGTTTTTAGGCAGAAACCGGAAGAAGCTGTGGTTCAGTGTGCTGGTGACGATGATTCTGTTCCTGTTTTACCTGCTGATCATGCGTCCGGTATTTGAGACAAATGATGACCTGAATGTTGCCCTGTTTGTTAACAGAGGAAGACCTGTTCAGGATGCGCACTGGCTGTTTCCGAACTGGATTCTCGGAACGGTCTGCGCCGCTCTGTACAGGCTGACAAACATGGTGCCCTGGTACGGACTGATGCAGTACGCAGGACTGTTTGCCGCGTTCGCGGGAATCTTCTGGGGAATACATCAGCTGCTCCGGACGGGTGCCGCGTTCTTTCTGTCAGTCGTGATTCTGAACTTCTTCGCGGCGGATGCCTGCATCAGTATGCAGTTTACGAAGACAGCCGGGATCTGCGCCGCGGGCGGGCTGTTTCTGATTGTCTGCGCCATATGGCGGGAAAAGATCAGGATTCCTGCGCTGATTGCCGGTCTTCTGATTACGGCGTATGGATTCATGTACCGCCATCTGGAGGCGGATATCATGTTTGCCCTGTGGGCCGTGTTCGGCCTGTTTCTGCTGATCCGTCTCGGGAAGGATGTCCGGGATGGAATGCTGAGGAGGGCACTCAGGTATGTGGTGGTGTTTGCGCTGACATTTGCGCTGTGCATGGCGTGCAGGATGGTTGACCGGATGGCCTATTCGTCCAGCCCGCAGTCGAAAGAGTATGAGCAGATCAATGACGCGAGATCACAGCTGACAGATTATGGTTTTCCGAAGTATGAGGAGAACAGGGAACTGTTTGATGAGCTTGGCATCTCCTACACGGCGTATAAGCTGTTTTCCAGGTGGAATTTTTATGACCCGGATGTGTTCCCGCTGGAGAAGATCCTGGAACTGAACAAAGCGCAGAAGAGGAAAGAGTTTAACCTGGAACTGATCCGGAGTTTTCTGGACGAGTACCCTTACAAATGGTTTCAGAATCCCATGTTTTACTGCTTTCTCATCCTTCTGGTGATCGCGCTTCTGTATGGCAGAAGAGGGTGGGAACGTTACGCATTGATCGTGTTTCTGCTTCTGGCGCTGGTGTTGCTGTTTCTGTATCTGTTCAAGGAAGGAAGGTTCAATCTGGAGCGGACGGAGAGCCCTGTCTGGCTGTGCGCCTGCCTGATCCTGGCAGCGGTTATATCGCCGGAACGGTTCAATATGCCGGGACGCTATTGCCTGATGATGAT